>NZ_JBDNWF010000026.1:0-35509 GCF_047721125.1 Acetobacter papayae
AATCCCAGTTCTTGATGTAGTTGTAAGGGCCGTCATGAATGGCAATTTCAATGACATAACCACGGTTGTTGATCAGGAAAATGATAACGGGCAGTTCGTAGCGCACCATCTGCGCCACTTCCTGAGCGGTGAGCTGGAAAGAACCATCTCCCACCATCACCACATGCTGGCGATCCTGAGAGCCCATGGCATTGCCAAAGGAGGAAGGCACGGACCAGCCGATATGGCCCCACTGCATTTCCAGCTCCACCCGTGCGCCGCGCGGCAGCGTCATGCGCATGGCGTTGAACCATGAATCGCCCGTTTCGGCTACCAGCGTGGTGTTTGATGTCAGCAGGGCGTTGATATGGCGAACGATTTCGTCATTCGTCAGTCCGGCTTCATCTGAGGTTGCGGGGAGCGAGAATGTCGGCACGCTGCCTTTTTGTGCGGAAGCCGGGCGCGCGGGAGCTTTTTCTGCCAGAGCGCGCAGGAAGGCGCGCAGGGTAAAGCCGTCATAGGCCCGGCCATCAACCGTAACGCGGTCGGGTTCGGCCAGAATGACATTCGGGCCTTTGGGCCATGCGGACCAGCCAACCGTTGAATAGTCATTGAACACAGGGGCAATGCACAGCAGCGCATCGGTGGTTTCTACCAGTTCCTGCGCGCCGGGAGTTGAAACTTCGCCCCAGTACAGGCCACGGAAACCTGCGTGGTCTTCAGGGAAAAAGCCTTTTGCCGCGGCCATAATGGTTACGGCGCATTGCAGCTTGTCAGCCAGTGTTTCGGTTTCGGCCAGTGCGTTGGCGGCGCGCAGCTTGCTGCCCACCAGCATGACGGGCTTGGTGGATTTTTCCAGAAAGGCAACCGTGGCGTCCACAGCGGCTTTTAGGCTTGTCTGGTCGATTTCGGGCTCGGCCAGCAGGCTGCTGACAGGGCCGGGCTGCACGCAGGGTTCGGAGGAAATATTGCACGCGATTTCCAGATACGCGGGCTTGCGCTCACGCAGGGCCGTACGGATTACATGGTCGATCTTGGCGGGGGCGGACTGGGCATCGGTAATGCTTTCAGCCGCACAGGTGACCTGACGCGCCATTTCCAACTGATAGCCGTAATCGGTCTTGCCGGTTGTGTGGTGCAGGATGTGGCCGGTGCCGTGATCGTTGCTGTTGGGCGCGCCCGAAATCAGGATAACCGGCAGGTTTTCGGCATAAGCACCGCCAATGGCATTCATGGCGGAAATGGCGCCGACACTGAAAGTGACCACGGCAGCCGCAGCACCATTGGAGCGGGCATATCCTTCTGCACTAAAGCCGCAGTTCAGCTCGTTGCAGCAGTAAATCTGTTCCATGCCCTTGTTCAGGAGCAACTGGTCCAGCAGAACGAGGTTGTAGTCGCCCGCAACGGCGAAATGGTGCTTCAGCCCGATTTGTACAAGGCGGTCTGCAAGATACATGCCAACGGTATAGGTCACGGTCGGGATACTCCAGTGAGACGCAGGATAGCGATTGCGCTCATTGTAAAAACCCGGCTCAGGCCAATGTCCAATATATGAATGATGGACAATCCATATCTAAAATATATGCCATTAAATATGGGCTATTTGTCCGCAGTTTGCCGCCCCGAGGTTGTCCGTAGGTCCTTGCGCAAGGGGCGATCACTCCGGTGTGAGCGCATGGCACGTGCCGATGTACTGGCCTGCCCTTTGCATGGAGCATGGCCTATAGTACGAAACAGTAACGATACGGTCAGTTTTTCGCTGGCCCTGTGGTGCATGAAGCGGGAGAGTAAAGAGAATGGACGTAAGGGCAGCGGTAGCATTTGAGGCTGGACGTTCTTTGGAGATTGAGCGCGTTCAGCTTGAAGGTCCGCGCGCGGGCGAGGTTCTTGTTGAGGTGAAGGCGACCGGGCTTTGCCACACGGACAAGTATACGCTTTCTGGAGCGGACCCTGAGGGTCTTTTTCCGGCGATTTTGGGGCATGAAGGGGCTGGCGTTGTTGTGGAGGTTGGCGCTGGCGTGCAGCACCTGCGTCCGGGCGACCACGTAATCCCGCTCTATACGCCTGAGTGCCGTGAGTGCAAATCATGCCTTTCGCGCAAGACGAACCTGTGCACGGCTATCCGCTCGACACAGGGCAAGGGGCTGATGCCCGATGGCACATCGCGCTTTTCGTTCAAGGGACAGCCGATCCATCATTACATGGGCTGCTCGACCTTTGCGAACTACACGGTTCTGCCGGAAATCGCGCTGGCGAAAATCCGCCCGGACGCGCCGTTTGACAAGGTCTGCTACATTGGCTGCGGTGTCACGACAGGCCTTGGCGCAGTTCTGTTCACGGCGAAGGTGGAGCCCGGCTCGACGGTTGTGGTGTTCGGCCTTGGCGGCATTGGTCTGAACGTGATTCAGGGCGCGAAGATGGTGGGTGCGGACCGGATTATCGGTGTTGACATCAACCCTGCGCGTGAGGCGATGGCGCGCCAGTTCGGGATGACGGATTTTGTAAACCCGCGTGATCTTGGGCCGAATGGCGATATTGTCGGGCACCTTGTGGAACTGACGGGCGGTGGGGCCGACTACACGTTTGAATGTGTTGGCAACCCGACACTGATGCGTCAGGCGCTGGAATGCGCGCATCGTGGCTGGGGTGTTTCGACGATTATCGGTGTTGCGGCTGCGGGTCAGGAGATCAGCACGCGTCCGTTCCAGCTTGTGACGGGACGGCGCTGGATTGGCTCTGCCTTTGGTGGTGCGCGTGGTCGTACGGATGTTCCGAAGATTGTTGACTGGTATATGGAGAACCGGATCAACATTGACGACCTGATTACGCACAAGCTTCCGCTGGAGCGTATCAACGAAGGCTTTGACATGATGGAACGCGGCGAAAGTATCCGCACCGTCGTCGAGTTCTGAGCAACAGACACACGGCCCCGCAGCATGACAGCAGGGCCGTGTATTCCCGGTTACGGCAGAAGTGATACGACCGTATCTGCCGGGCGGCACGCTTTTACACCACGCGGTGTGGCCACAACCGGCCTGTTCAGCAGAACGGGGTGGGCGGCAATGGCGTCCAGAATCTGGCTGTCCGTCACATCGGGCTTGTCCAGTCCCAGTTCAGCACAGAGTTTTTCCTTGCTGCGGAGCAGGTCGCGCGCAGTGGCAGGGCCCTGTTTTACCAGTGCATCCAGATCAGCCCGGGTGAGGGGTGTTTTCAGGTAAAGGACAATTTCAGGCTCGATCCCGGCCTGACGCACCAGTTCCAGAACGGAGCGCGATGTGCCGCAGGCAGGGTTATGGTACACGGTAACGGTCATGATCTGTCCCTATGTGGAAAAACCGCGAATGTTGCATGTTCCGGTTTATGTGCAAACCCGCTGCGGCTGATGATGAAAACGGCGGCCCGGCGCGCACCGTAGCGTGTGCCTAGCGGACAGAAGGAGCAATCATGGCCATGGAACGCAAGGGGGAGGGTGCCTTTGGCTTGAAGGTTTCCGCCGGTTTCTGGCGCGATGCGCTGGCGGGGCTTTCCCTTGCTTCCATGAATATTCCGCAGGTGCTGGGGTATGCGCGCATTGCGGGCATGCCCGCCGTAACCGGACTTTATACGGTGCTGCTGCCGTTACTGGCTTTTGCTGCACTGGGGGCGTCGCGGCATCTGGTCGTGGCGGCAGATTCGGCAACGGCGGCTATTTTTTCGGGGGCACTGTCTGGCATGGCCCCTGTGGGTGGGGCTGCCTATATCAGCATGGTTAGTGCGGTTGCGTTGCTCAATGCCGGGTTTTTGCTGGTGGCCCGGTTGTGTCGGCTAGGATTTCTGGCTGATTTTCTTTCCCGTACCGTGCTGGTGGGGTTTCTGGCCGGTGTTGGGGTGCAGGTGGGACTTGGCATGCTGTATGACATGCTCGGTCTTGTATCGGCTCGGCATACGCCTGCTTTGCAGGTGGTGGAACTGGTGCGCGGTCTCCCTCACGCCAATGGGGCGGCAGCCCTGATTTCTGTTATGGCCTGTCTGGTTTTGCTGCTTGGGCAGAAATACAGGCCGCGCATACCCGTGGCTCTTGCCGTGGTGGGGCTGGGGATACTGCTGGGCTGGAGTGGCTTGCCTGCTGCCCATGGTGTGGAACTGCTGGGGCCGGTGCGCGGTGGGTTGCCTGTTTTGCACGTGCCGGTCATTCCATGGGAAAACATGCTGGCCCTGCTTCCGGTTTCGGCATCCTGCGTGTTTGTCATCATTGCCCAGAGTGCCGCTACCTCCCGGGCCTTTGCCGATATGTTCCACGAAACCGTGGATGAAAACCGCGATATTCTCGGGCTGTCCGCGGCCAATGCTGTGGCGGGGCTTAGCGGGACTTTTACGGTCAATGGCAGCCCGACCCAAACCGCCATGGCCGTGCGGGCCGGAGCCATGACCCAGCGGGCACAGGTGGTGTTTGCCGGGGTGACCGTGTGCGTGTTGCTGGCGTTGACCGGCCCGCTGGCCTGGCTGCCGCAATGCGTGCTGGCGTCAGTCGTGTTCTGCGTTGCGGCAGGCATGGTGGATGTAGCGGCTCTCAACAGTATCCGGCGTGAAAGCCCGGGGGAGTTCTGGCTGGCACTGGTTACGGCTGTCACGGTGGTGGGGGTCGGGGTTGAGCAGGGTATTTTCATTGCTATAGCGCTGTCCCTGTTCCGGCATGTGCGCCATAGCTACAAACCACACACCATGGTGCTGCGGCCTGATACCGCGACCGGCACTATGGAAGTGGAACCCGTGCGAGCAGGCATACAGACCGAGCCGGGGCTGATTGTCTATCGGTTCAGCTCAGACCTGTTCTATGCAAACTGCCAGCGTTTTGCGCAAGATATCACGCTTCTGGTGGATACGGCCCCCCAACCGGTGCGCTGTCTTGTGGTGGATTGCAGCGCCATTACGGATATTGATTATTCCGCCGCCCGTGTAGTGCATGACGTGCTCGAACGGCTGAAAGCTGAGCAGATACAGGTTTTTTTCGGGCGTGTGCTGCCTTATGCGCTGGCGGATATGGAGCGCCACCATATTGCCGAGGCCGTGGGGCAGCAGAATATTTTCGAGCAGTTGCATGTGGCGCTGGCGGCCGCACGAAGGGTTACAGCCGGCTGATACCCTGCCAGATCATGTAAAAAGCCACGAGAAAGATCACGCCGGCGAAAAAGCTTGTCAGCCGCCCGGTTGATCCTGCCATGGAGCGGGCGGCGCGTGTGCCCAGAATACTGCCCAGAGCCCCCCCGGCAATGAACAGTGTTGCCATTTGCCAGTCGACATAACCAGAGAGTGTGTAGCTGAGGGCCGTGCTGAACCCGAATGCCGAAACAGCAACAAGCGATGTGCCAACCGCGTTCAGAATGGGCATGCTGGTGGAGGCCATAAGCCCCGGCACGATCAGAAACCCCCCGCCAATACCAAAAAAGCCCGAAAGCAGGCCTGCCCCAAGCCCGTATGTCATGACCTTTGGGGCGTTATGGCGGTTGCAGCTTGCGCCGGGGGAGCCGAGGTTTTTGCGGCCATGGAGCATGAGTGCCCCTACGCCGATCATAAGCAGCGCAAACAGCAGCAACAGGCGTTGGCCATCCATAGCCTTGCCCAGACCGGCCCCTAGAAAAGCGCCCACCACACCGCAGGAGGCAAAAATACCCGCGCAGCGCCATTTGACGGTACCGGCGCGGGCATGCTGGGCCAGCCCGATCAGGGCGTTAATGGCCACAGCCAGTGCGCTGGTGCCAATAGCGACATGCGGGTTGGGCACCCCCACCGCGTATACCATGAGTGGCACCGCCAGAATGGACCCGCCCCCGCCGATCAGCCCGAGTGTAAAACCGATCAGCGCACCGCAGAACAGTTCCACACCGATATGGAGCAGGCCGGACTGAAGCAGGGAGTGGGATAACATGGCAGCAGGAACCGTCCGGCGGGTGTCAGAGCGTGTTTACGGGTATCTTGATATAGCTGATGCCATTGTTTTCGGGTGCGGGCAAATGGCCTGCCCGCATGTTGATCTGAACCGATGGCATGATCAGGTTCGGCAGGGACAGTGTGGCGTCACGCGCCGTGCGCATGGAAACAAAAGCATCCTCGCTGATTCCGTCATGCACATGGATGTTGTTCTGGCGTTCGGCTGCCACGGTTGTTTCCCATACGAAGCGATCGCGTCCTGGGGCCTTGTAGTCGTGGCACAGGAACAGGCGGGTCTGGGGAGGCAGGGAGAGCAGGCGGCGGATGGACTGGTAGAGCGTGCGGGCGCTGCCACCGGGAAAATCCGCCCGGGCCGTGCCGTAATCGGGCATGAACAGCGTATCGCCAATAAAGGCCGCATCGCCAATGATAAACGCCATATCCGCCGGGGTGTGGCCCGGCACATGCAGCGCAATGGCGGGCAGGTCGCCTAGAGTGAAGGTTTCCCCATCGGTAAACAGATGATCGAACTGTGCACCATCGCGGGTAAAGGCGGGCTCGGCATTGAAAATGGTGCCAAAGGTCTGCTGCACCTGCACGATATCGGCCCCTATGCCAATACGCCCGCCAAGCTGCTTCTTGAGCCATGGTGCGGCGGATAGGTGATCGGCATGGGCATGGGTTTCAAGCTGCCAGAGCACATTCAGGTTTTCATGGCGGACATAGGCCACAACCTGTTCGGCAGAATGGAAGGACGTGCGGCCCGAGGCCGGGTCGTAATCCATGACGCTGTCGATAATGGCGGCAGCCCGTGTGCGCGGGTCATGCACGACATGGGTTGCGGTAAAGGTTGTCTCGTCAAAAAAGCTGCGGAGACAGGGTCGGGCCTGCGGGTGGGTACCGGCTGCCACGATCTGGTCATAAGCGGCGGAAAGGGCAAGGTCCGACATGTGCGCTCCTGAAGGTTTATAATTTTCAGTAACAATGTATATTTACTTTCACTAAATATGAAACCATCTTGCGTCAAGAGTTGCTTTTCGCATAAACAGACCGAATGAATGATCAATCGCCTCAGCCCGGCTCAGCGCCGCCTGCCGCGGTGTCTCTCAGGATTGGTGACACCGCGCCGGATTTCATGGCCCGCACGACACGCGGTGTCCTGACCCTCAGCAGTTTGCGTGGGCAATGGGTTCTGCTGTTTTCGCACCCTGCTGACTTTACGCCGGTCTGCACCAGCGAGTTCCTTGCGCTGGCCCGTGCGGAGCCGGAATTTCGCGCCATGGGCTGTGCGCTGGTAGGGCTTTCGGTTGACAGCCTGCCCGCGCATCTGGCGTGGGTGGAGGCCATTCGCACGCAGTTTGGCGTATCGGTGCCGTTCCCGATTGTGGAAGACCCTTCGCTGGTTATTGCGCAGGCCTATGGCATGCTGGATGCGGCGGCCCGGAACAGTGCCACCGTGCGGGGAACCTATTTTATCGACCCGCAGGGCATTGTCCGGGTGGTGACATGGTACCCCATGACGGTTGGCCGCTCGGTGGATGAAATGAAGCGCACCCTCGCTGCCTTGCAGCGCGTGAGTAAAGGCGATGTGCTCACCCCCGAAGGCTGGGAGCCGGGCGGTGCCGTTGTGCTGCCTGCCGGGCAGACGCAAGAGGAAATAGAAGCGCTGGGGCCGCAATGGTTCATGAAAACGCAGGCTGATACGGCTACTGTAACACCACCTGCAGGCGGTGCGGCACGAGGGAAGACAGCGTGAGTGACCTGCTGCTGGATGAAGCGCGGCAGATGGTGGAGCGGCTCAAGCTGTTTGCCCAGCCGCAGCGTCTGGTTATTCTCGATGTTCTGCTGCGTCATGGGCCGCTGGCCGTAGGAGAACTGGAAACCCGCACGGGTATTGGTCAGCCTACGCTCAGCCAGCAGCTTGGCACGCTGCGCCGGGCGGAAATTGTTGTGCCTCGCCGGGAATCGCGGACGATTTTCTACAGTATCGCCAGTGATGACGATGTGCTGCGCGTGCGTGCGCTTATTGCCCTGCTGCGGGGGGATGATGCCTCCCTGCCTGTGCTGGAAGCAGTCACGGCGCGTTATGGTAACCGCCCGCGTGATGTCAGCCGGCATGAGGCAGAAGGCGGTGCGCAGTTTGCGTTCATCCGGGGGGAGGAAGCCTCGCGTGCCTGAAAACCCTATCCAGAAACGCCTTGTCCTTGCTCGGAATGGGCAGGACCCGCGTGTGATCGGGCGGATGGAGAGCGGGTGGCTGGTGCTGGCTGATACCCAGCCGCTGGCTGGATACTGCATTCTCATGGCTGACCCGGATGTGGAGTCGCTCAACGCCATGCCAGAGGCTGCGCGGCTGCGTTATCTGTCGGACACCGTGCGGGTGGGGGATGCCCTGTTGCATGTGACTGGGGCCGAGCGGATCAATTACGAAACATGGTGCAATCTGGCGCCATCGCTCCACACGCATATCGTGCCACGGTATGCGCATGAGGCACCGACCCAGCGGGTTCTACCCATGTGTGTGGCGTATGATGTGGCTAGCGCGCGCCCGTTTGATGGTGTGGCTGATGCCCCGTTGATGAACGCGCTTAGAAAGCTGCTGGATATTACACCCGCTGGTGTATGAAAGACCTGCCCGGCCCTGTAGCCGTGCTGTCATGCCAGAAAGGGGAAAATATGAGCGCTCAGGCTGTTCTGTATGGGATCAAGAACTGCGATACCGTGCGCAAGGCGCGGCAATGGCTGGAAAGCCATGGTGTGCCCTATGTCTTTCACGACTACAGGGTGGATGGTATGGCGGCAGTGCCGCTTGAGGTCTGGGTGGAAGCGCTGGGGTGGGACGTGCTGCTGAACCGTGCCAGCACAACATTCCGTGGGCTCGATGCAGCGGAAAAGACCGATCTGACCCCTGTGCGGGCCTTGGCGCTTATGAAAGCCAACCCGACCCTGATCAAACGCCCGGTTCTGGACTGGGCAGGGCATGTGCAGGTGGGGTTCAAACCCGAGCAGTATGCCGGGTTGTTTGATAAAAAATAGGGCGGGGCAGAGCCCCGCCGCAGGGTAGGCTCTTATTCCTGATCGGGAGCCGGAGCGGAATTGAGCTGGATATAACGCTCGATACCGATCTGGCGGATCAGGTCGAACTGGCGGTCAAGGAAGTCTTCATGTTCTTCCTCATTGGCCAGAATCTTCAGCAGCAGGTCACGGGAGACGAAATCCCGCACGCTTTCGCAATAGGCAATGCCATCGCGCAGGTCGGCCAGTGCCTTTTCCTCAAGCTTGAGGTCGCATTCAAGGATTTCCTTCACGTCCTGACCGATCAGGATGGTGTTCAGGCGCTGCACGTTGGGCAGGCCGCCCAGATACAGAATGCGCTCGATCAGCCAGTCGGCGTGGCGCATTTCCTCGATGGATTCTTCGTATTCTTTCTTGCCCAGCAGGGTCACGCCCCAGTGGCGCAGGGTGCGGGCATGCAGGAAATACTGGTTGATGGCCGTCAGTTCGTTGGTGAGCTGGAGGTTGAGGTATTCGATAACCTTGGGGTCTTTAACCATGGCTTGCATGCTCCCTATCTGGAAAATGGTCTCATAACTTATGCTGCTATGTAATGGTGAAGCGTGCTGCATGTAAATAAGTTTTTTAAAATAAAAAACCCTATGAAATTGACATTCGTTCTCGTTTGATGGGCTTTATTTACCTTTTGAGAAGTCTTGTGTTCTTTTTCTTACGGGGTGTTTAGTGGAAGATGCTCTCGTATTTCTTGCGAGTAATTTGCACTCGGCCTTGCGCCCTCGGGGCGCTTGATCAGGCTTAGCCGCTGTAGAGTGGCAAATGGGTCATGCTGGTCCAGTAGGCCGATGTCATAGGCGAGCGAGGCCGTATAGCCGCTCAGGAGTACCCGCCAGTCCAGCCGCCAGCGCGGGCTTGCACCGGAGCGGGCGAGAATTTCCGTTGTACAATTAGCCGTGAGCGTATTGTACCAGCGTGGATGCGTGGTGAGCATATGCAGTTCCGACAGGTAGCTGAGCAGCAGGCGCTCTCGTGCGGCGGGGCTTAGCTGAAGGCGGTAGATATAAACCTGTTCGCGGCGGATATCGGTGCGCACGCCGATGAGGTCACGCTCATCCGCGGCAACATAAAACAGTTCATAATGATGGAAAAAACCGGCAATGGTCGAGTAGGCAAAGCGTTTCTGCCTGCGGGTTTCTATGGAGATTGCCAGATGCCGTCCATCGGAAAACCCGAAGCTGAGAAAGACATGGGCAATGGCCGACCCCGCCCAGTAGGAGGTTACGAGATCGACGCTGGAGAGCGTGTCCAGATTGTAGTCGGCATCGTAATAAGCCGGAGTGGCGTCGGTCGGGGTGCGGTAGGTAAAGTTGCGGATATGCGTGACATGTGCCACGCGCCCTTCCACCGTGGCGTCCGCCATCTGGCTGTATTCTGGTGCCCAGTCCCGGTCGTTTCGGGCCGGGTCGGTCAAGAACCATACAGCCAGAATCAGGGATATTCCCAGCATGGCGCTGCGGCGGTACAGGGGGCGCCTGATTGCCAGACAGGCCAGCAGCGCGACAGGAAAAAGACCACTCAGCCCGAGGCGCAGGGCAGTGGGTTCAAGTGTGGAATAAAAAAAGGCGGCCCCACCCCAAACCGCAACAAGCAGGATACCGAAAAGACCAAGCCCTCGGCGGAGCGTGCGTAGAACAGAACGGTGGAGGGGGGCGCGTTCCGTCATGGGGCGTGTGCGGGGGGCGTGTCGGATACGGGGGTGTAGCTTCCGCCAATGCGTACGATATTGCGTCTATCCACATCGCCGCCGGGGTGAAAGTCCGCGTGAAAATCGGCTAATTGTTCAAGTAGGATGCGGCGTACTTCGGCAATGGTGACCGGATTGGCCTGTGTGGAATGGCTGGAATGGCGCACAACCAGCTCGGAGCGGACACCGGCAATATGCGCGCTCTCATAAGTAACGACACCATCATCCGCCTCGCTCAGTGGGCTGTCATCCTGAACGGGAATAATCGAGTGGGTGATTACATCTGGCACAACCGGAATGGAAGCCAGTGTGCGCATGAACGAACTGTTGGGCGACATGGCATATACGCTGCCCAGTCGGCCAGGGCTCATATCCAGTTTCATGGCATCGGCATTGCCGGCCATGATCTGCTGCGTCATGTCTTTTACCGAAACGGGAAAAGTGACAAGTCCACCAATAAAATGGGCGATGGAAAGCCCGGCCAGATAACTGCCATGCTGGGGGGTCGAGATAAAAATATCCTGCCGGATTTCAGGCATGGCGGTTGGCATAAGGGCCTGTTCGAGAAAACGGCGCGTGCGTTCAGGTAAATCCAGACTGGATAAAGGGCGTTTCATCAGCCCGTTCCACAGGCGGTCATGGGGGGTGATGGTCAGCATTTTGGCCAGCAATCCGCCCTGACTGTGGCCTATGAGTGTAATCTGGCCAAGGGCAGGGTCTGCCTGTGGGCCACCCAGATCCGATAGTGCTTTTTTGAGTGCGCGCCTGAGTTGCAGGGCGGAATACGGAATGGGGTTGCCCGTTGCGTAGGAAAAAAACCAGAACTCAAAATTATTGCTGATATCTTTGTCTTGCAGAAGATCGTTTACCATATCAGCCCAGCGGCCCGGGCTGGATGCCGTGCCGTGGATCAGCACAACGGGCATGCGTCCGTGCTGGTGCGGTTCTATGGCGAAAAGCTGCGAGCGTCGGCCGCTGTCAAAAAAGCGTCCATCCAGAAAACCCTTGTATTCGCTGGACCATATTTCAGGCTGACTCAGGCTTATGGCGCGGGCTGCGGTCTGGTCGTATTGCAGGGGGGGCTGGTTGGGTTTTGTGTCAAACTGCGTTGTCTGGTCTATCGGGGTTAGGACAATGCGGCCTGTTATCTGGTTTGAAAGAACCTGATGGCGCGGGTCGGCTATGTTCAGGTTCAGATTAACCGGAACACGCACCTTGTCCGTTACGGTAAAGGCAGCATTGGGCGGTGTGTCGGTGCTGACGATGGCGGCCAGCGGCTCGCCCAGACCGGGCGTTGTGTAGAGGTTCTGCAACCCTGAAACCTTGAGCCGGGCCGTGGGCTGGAAGTCACTCAGGGTCTGGCCGTGCCAGAGCCGGGCATCAGGGGCGGCATAGAGGTCTAGCGTGGCAAAAGGGAGTGTCCAGCGTTGGCTGTCCGGGTTGACCGGTGCGCCGAATGCGCCGGTCAGGCCCAGCATATACAGGGCGCTGGCCTGCTGCACGCGGGTATCGTACGGGGTGGGGCGTTCAGCGGCGGGGGCGTTGGGCTGGAGATAGGCATAGGCGTACAGGGCTGTCGCCATGAAGGAGGCCGGGTCCTGAGTTTTGCGGGCCTGCTGGTAATTGAGTTCCGCCAGGGCGAAAAGCTGGCTGGGTAAGTCTGGTGTGTAGAAATGCGCCTGTGTGCTCGCGCGCAGGGTGGCCAGTGCCTGCTGGGGGTGTTTTTTCCATGTGTCCGTCAGGTTCTGGCTTGCCAGCACCGATTGGGTCTGGCTGCTCAGCCGTGGCCCATCCAGTGCGCTGCGCGTGCGTTCGCGGTAGCTATCCGCCAGCCCCATAGTGCGAACCGAAACCGGCGTGGCACAGCCGCTCAGCATTACGGCCAGAGTTGCTATCAATACCGGGGCTGATACTCTGCTGGCCGTAAGGGAGCGGGGGGGCATGGCTATTGTCCGGCGGGAAGGATGCGGTGGCGAACGACCTCGCCCACAACAATCAGGGCTGGGCTGGTGATACCCTGTGCCGTGGCTTTTTCAGGCAGGTCTGAAAGGGTGGCGCAGAGTACGCGCTGTTCAGGCAGGGTGCCGCGTTCAATCAGGGCGGCGGGCCAGTCCGGTGGCAGGCCGTGTTCGATCAGGCGCGTGCAGAGCTGGGGCAGGGCGGCAAGGCCCATGTAAATCACCACAGTCTGGTTGTGCAGGGCTATGGTTTCCCAGTCCAGATGCAGGGTGCCATCAGCACGGGCATGGCCGGTTATGAACAGGCAGGACTGGGCGCAGTCGCGGTGGGTGAGCGGAATGCCTGCATAGGCGGCGCACCCGTTAGCGGCGGAAATGCCCGGAATGATACGAAAAGGCACACCTGCCTGCGCCAGTGTTTCAATTTCTTCGCCGCCGCGGCCAAAAATAAACGGGTCTCCGCCTTTGAGGCGGAGCACGCGCAGGCCCTGTTTGGCCCGGCGCACCAGTTCGTTATTGATCTCGCCCTGCGGTAACGTGTGGCGGTTGCTGCTTTTGCCGACAAAAACAAGCTCTGCATCACGCCGGATGTAGTTCATGATCGTGGGGGCAACCAGATTGTCGTACAGCACCACATCCGCATCCTGCATCATACGCAGTGCGGCGAGGCTCAGCAGGTCTGGGTTGCCGGGGCCAGCCCCTACCAGCCAGACTTCTCCGCGTGGGGCGGGGTTTTCCAGCAGGTGATCCAGCGCCTTGCGGGCTTCCTCTGTCTGGCCATCCATGCCCAGCTTGCCGCCGGGGCCATCAATGAAATGTTCCCATATCTGCCTGCGTGCTCCTGCTTCGGGCAGGCGGGTGCGCAGCCAGCTACGCTGTGCCTGCATGAAGCGCGCTAGACGGCCCAGCCCGTCAGGCAGGATCTGTTCAATACGTGTGCGCAGGCGGCGGGCCAGCACAGGGGCCGCTCCACCGGTGGAAATGGCAACCTGCACAGGGCCACGGGTAATGAGTGCTGGCGTGATAAAGGAGGAAACCGCCGGATCATCTACAGCACAGACCGGCAGGTTGTGTTGCTGGCACAAGGCCGCGAGTGTGTGGTTGAGCGCCTGATCGTTGGTGGCGAGATAAACGAGCCTAAATCCCTGCTCCGCCCACTGCGCAGCATCCGCCGGTATGGCATCACGCGCGATATGGACAAACGTGCCATCACGCTCTGCCTGTTGTGTGGCCATCTGGGCCAGTTCGTCGCACAGGTTGGCGGATTGTACGTGAACCTGCGCTCCTGTCTGCACCAACAGGCGCGTTTTATTGGCGGCAACCTGCCCGCCCCCCACCACCAGCGCGCGTGCGCCTTCCATGCGGAGTACGATAGGGAACCAGTCTGTCCTGTCTGATGTGGGCTGCATGGCGTATCTGCAAGCAGGCTTTGGGGGAAGATGCAAGAGGGAAAAGCCCTGTGCGAACCAGTTGATACCCACGGCAGCCGGTATGGTTCGGGAGAGAGGCGGTGGCAGAATCTCTTCGGCTGTTGCGTGGCTGCATCAGGTGCGGGGTTTCCGCGCGGTTCTGAACCGCCGTTTAATAAAGGATAGGGGGTAGGTATGCGCGATGGTGTGCGGAGTTTTTGCGAAAATCCGCTCGGCAGTTGTGTCCTGAACTGACAGTTTTATGTATGGTTACGACTTCGATCCGGAAGGGCGACAGGCTTCGCTATTCCGCATGTAGGCATACTGGAGGCAGTTTTATGGCGTACCGTCACACCCTGGGGGGGGAAACCTACAGTTTTGAAACCCTGAAGGACTTGCTGGCGGCTGCTTCTCCCATCCGTTCGGGCGATCAGCTTGCCGGTCTGTGTGCGGCAACGGATGCGCAGCGTGTGGCCGCGCGCTATGCACTGGCCGATCTGCCCCTGCGCACATTCCTTGAAACGGCACTGGTGCCGTATGAGGAAGATGATGTTACCCGCCTGATCATGGATACCCACGACAAGGCGGCTTTTGCCCGGCTTGCTCATATGACGGTGGGGCAGTTCCGTGACTGGCTTTTGTCGCACGAGGCCGATACGGCAACGCTGAGTGCTGTAGCCCCCGGCATTACGCCCGAAATGGCGGCAGCTGTCAGCAAGGTCATGCGTAATCAGGACCTGATGGCTGTTGCGCGCAAGATTCGCGTTGTTACGAAATTCCGTAACACGATCGGGCTGGAGGGGTGCCTGACCTCGCGCCTGCAACCCAACCACCCGACAGATGACCTCAAGGGTATTGCTGCCTCCACGCTTGATGGGCTGCTCTGCGGTATTGGCGATGCGGTGATCGGTATCAACCCCGCGACTGATAGTGTTGCCAACGGCCTGGCCCTGCTCGACATGCTCGACCATGCCCGCCAGCAATACGATATTCCCACACAGACCTGTGTTCTGACGCATGTGACCAACACCATCGAAATCATGAATCGCGGTGGTGCGGTCGATCTGGTGTTCCAGTCCATTGCCGGAACGCAGAAAGCCAATGAAGGCTTTGGTGTCACCCTGCCTATCCTGCAGGAAGCGTATGAGGCAGCGCTTTCGCTCAAGCGTGGCACGGTAGGCCAGAATGTCATGTATTTCGAAACCGGGCAGGGCGCTGCCCTTTCAGCCGATGCCCATCATGGGTTGGACCAGCAGACGGTCGAGGCCCGTGCCTATGCTGTGGCGCGTGCTTACAACCCGCTTCTGGTCAATACGGTGGTGGGCTTTATCGGTCCGGAATATCTGTATGACGGCAAGCAGATCATCCGCGCGGGGCTGGAAGATCATTTCTGCGCCAAGCTGCTGGGCGTGCCGATGGGATGTGACGCCTGCTACACCAACCATGCCGAAGCCGATCAGGACGACATGGACACCCTGATGGTGCTGCTGGGGGCCGCTGGCATTACCTTCCTTATCGGCGTGCCGGGGGCGGATGATGTCATGCTCAATTACCAGAGCCTCGCCTTTCACGATATTCTCACACTGCGCAGCCTGCTGGGCCTCAAGCCCGCGCCGGAATTTGCCGCATGGCTTGAGCGCATGGGGCTGTATGACAGTGCGGGCCAGCGCATGCGGGCGCTGGCACCCGGCCAGACGCGGCTTGCAAGCCTCGCAGGTGCGGCATGAGTGCGGATATTACAAAGCTGCCCTCTGCTAACGGGCAGTCTGTAACCGGCAAGGACGACTGGCAGCCGCTTCGCCAGTATACCCGTGCGCGTATTGGTCTGGCCCGTAGCGGCAATACCCTGAAAACACCCGATGTGCTGGAGTTTCAGGCTGCCCACGCTCAGGCGCGCGATGCGGTGCATACTCCGCTTGATGTCGCCCGCATGGAACAGGCCATGGCGGGTGCCCCTTTCTTGCGGGTGAACAGCCGAGCGCCTGATCGTTCGACCTATCTGCGCAGGCCGGATTTCGGCCGCAGGCTGTCCGAAGAATCTCGAGCAGCCCTGCCGAAAGGCGCGTGGGATGTGGTGTTTGTGGCGGCGGATGGCCTGTCCAGCACTGCTACGCAGCAGGGTGCCGTGCCGCTTTTCGAGGCTATGCGCGAACGCCTGACAGACTGGCAGATTGCCCCTCTGGTGGTGGCGACACAGGCGCGTGTCGCATTGGGCGATGAAATTGCCCAGACCATGGGAGCGGGCATGGTGGTGGTCATGATCGGGGAGCGTCCGGGCCTGAGCGTTGCGGACAGCATGGGCGTGTATCTGACATACGCGCCTTATGTGGGCTGCGCGGATTCCTCTCGTAATTGCCTGTCCAATATCCACCCGCACGGACTGTCCGTGCAGGCGGCGGCGGACAAGCTGGCCTGGCTCATGCGTGAAGCCAGACATCTCAAATTGACGGGGGTCGGCCTCAAGGACGCGGCTCCCGAAAGTGCTGCGATCGGCAACGTGGATCGCCTTTCTTAAATGAAGGATTTTTTTGCATATGGCTGGAGAGTCGACACATCTCAGTAAGTCCCTGAGCGCATTTCATCTGTGGGGTATTGCTGTCGGTCTAGTGATTTCGGGTGAATATTTCGGCTGGAGCTATGGCTGGGGTACGGCGGGCACGCTGGGCTTCTTTGTGGCCACGGTCTTTGTGGCCGTGATGTACACGGCCTTTATTTTCAGCTTTACCGAACTGACCTGCGCTGTGCCGCATGCAGGTGGGCCGTTTGCCTACAGCCTGCGCGCTTTTGGGCGCTGGGGCGGCCTTGTGGCCGGTCTTGCCACGCTGGTGGAATTCATTTTTGCGCCGCCGGCAATCTCGCTGGCCATCGGTGCCTATCTGAACGTGCAGTTTCCCCACCTGTCACCCAAGGTGGCGGCTCTGGGGGCCTATGTCATCTTTATGACGCTGAACATCATTGGCGTGCATATTGCTGCTACGTTCGAACTGTTCGTGACAGTTGCGGCTATTATTGAGCTGCTGGTGTTTATGGGTGTCGTCGCACCGGGTTTCTCATGGGATAACTTCGTTAAGGACGGCTGGGGCGTTGCGCCGCATTTCGGCTGGGAAGCCATGGGGGGCATTTTTGCCGCCATTCCTTTTGCCATTTGGTTCTTTCTTGCCATTGAAGGCGTTGCCATGGCGGCGGAAGAAGCAAAAGACCCGCGCCGCTCCATTCCTATTGCTTATATCGCGGGTGTTCTCACGCTGGTCAGCCTTGCTTTTGGCGTCATGATCTTTGCGGGTGGCGTGGGCGACTGGCATGCGCTGGCCAACCTGAATGACCCGCTGCCACAGGCCATGAAAACGGTTGTCGGTGCCAATAGCGGCTGGCTGCACATGCTGGTGTGGCTGGGTCTGTTCGGGCTTGTGGCCTCGCTGCATGGTATCATCATGGGGTATGCGCGCCAGATTTTCGCACTGGCCCGCGCTGGCTTCCTGCCTGAGGTGCTCGGTCGGCTGCACCCGCGTTTCCGCACGCCGTATGTTGCCACCATTGCAGGTGGTCTGGTCGGGATTGCCGCCATTTTCTCTGATGACGTTGTCTCCATTGCCGGGCAGTCCCTGACTGCAACACTGGTCACCATGTCGGTGTTCGGTGCGCTCACCATGTATATCATCAGCATGGCCAGCCTGTTCCGTCTGCGTATCAAGGAACCTTCACTGGCTCGTCCTTACAGCGCGCCTCTGTATCCGCTGCTGCCGGGTCTGGCTCTGGTTTTTGCAATTATCGCGCTGGGGGCGGTCATTTACTACAACCTTGAAATCTGCGGTATTTACGTGGCTTTCATGGCTGTGATGGCCTGCATTTTCACGTTCGTGTCCTCACGTCGGGCACAGTAAAGCCAAAGGCTCCGTAAGGGGCCTGATTGACCGGGGTGTCGCCTGCTTTCAGGTTGATGTCCGTTTCAGATTTTTCAGAAGAACGGCGCGCCTTCTTGCAGGGCGCGCCGTTCTTTTTTTCAACTTGCGTATCTGTTCGGCCAGTTTTTCTGTGTGTCCGTTTCGTTCATGAAACTTGTCTGTTTTATACGCGCGGGCTGAGGGAGTGTGTCGCATAAAAGGAGATATGGCTCTGCAGCATGTGGGATGAACATGCAAAAATTTTCAGCGTTTTCTCTGTTCCGTCAGGCGCTTGGGGCCCATCAGGGGTGGAAGCCCCAATGGCGCTCCGTCAAACCGAAAGCCGCCTACGATATCATAATCGTAGGGGGTGGTGGGCATGGCCTTGGGGCCGCCTATTATCTGGCCAAACAGCATGGCCTGCGCAATATCGCCGTGGTGGAGCGTGGCTGGCTCGCAGGTGGTAACACCGCGCGCAACACGACCATCATCCGCTCCAACTACCTGTTTGATGAAAGCTCGAGCTATTACGAGCATTCCCTCAAGCTGTGGGAAGGTCTGTCGCAGGAGTTGAACTACAATGTTATGTTCAGCCAGCGCGGTTGCCTCATGATCGCGCATACCGTGCACGATGTGCAGGTGTTCAAGCGGCATGTGCACGCCAACCGGCTCAACGGTATCGACAATGAATGGCTCACCCCGCAGGAGGTGAAGGAGTTCTGTCCGCCGCTGAACATTTCTCCCAACATCCGCTACCCCATTCTGGGTGGCGCGCTCCAGCGGCGTGCGGGTACAGCCCGGCATGACGCCGTAGCGTGGGGGTTTGCGCGCGCCGCCTCCGATATGGGGGTGGATATCATTGAAAACTGCGAGGTAACGGGCATTACCCGTGCACCCAGCGGTGAGGTAACAGGCGTTGAAACCACGCTAGGCCCCATCAAGGCTCGCAAGATCGGTGTTTCAGCTGCGGGTCATAGCTCGGTGGTGCTGGGTATGGCGGGTATCCGCCTACCGCTGCAAAGCAACCCGTTGCAGGCTCTGGTGTCGGAACCGGTCAAACCGGCTTTCCCCACCATTGTCATGTCCAACACCATTCATGCCTATATCAGCCAGTCTGATAAGGGCGAGATGGTCATTGGTGCTGGCACGGACGGCTATGTTTCCTACACCCAGCGTGGCGGGCTGCATATTCCGGCCCATACGCTTGAGGCCATTACTGAACTGTGCCCGATGTTCCGTCGTCTGCGGATGATGCGCTCGTGGGGCGGTATAACGGATAACACGCCGGATCGCTCGCCTATTACGGCCAAGACATCGGTGCCGGGGCTGTATGTAAACTGCGGCTGGGGCACGGGCGGTTTCAAGGCGACACCGGGTGCCGCCAACCTGTTCGCATGGACGATCGCCAAGGATGAGCCGCATCCCATCAATGCGCCATTCACGATCGAGCGCTTCCGTGACGGAGCATTGATTGACGAAGCAGCAGCCGCTGCGGTTGCCCATTAAGCGGGGTAGGACATGTTGCTGATAAAATGCCCCTATTGCGGGGAACGGGCGGAAGTCGAATTTGCGAATGGTGGCGAGGCGCATATTGCCCGCCCGGCTGATCCCATGGCTCTGAGTGACGAGGAATGGGCGCAGTATCTTTATATGCGTGACAACCCCAAAGGGCTGATTGCCGAACGCTGGCGCCATGCTCATGGCTGCGGTCGTTTTTTCAACGCCCTGCGCGATACCCGGACAGATCGTTTCGTGATGACCTATGAAATGGGCCAGCCCCGGCCTGATGTAACGCCAGAGCAGGCTGCGGAGGCCGCACGATGAATCAGGCATTCCGTATTCCGGGTCGGGGGCGGGTCAATTCCGCCCGGCCTGTAACCTTCACGTTCGATGGGCGCAGCTATACCGGCTATGCGGGAGATACGCTGGCCTCCGCGCTGCTGGCGCATGGTCGCCACCTTATGGGGCGGTCGTATAAATATCACCGTCCGCGTGGGCCTGTCACAGCGGGTTCGGACGAACCCAATGCGCTGGTGGGCGTGGGCAAAGGCCCGGCCCTGCATACGCCTAACCTGCGGGCGACTCAGGTTGAAATTCATGAGGGGCTGACGGCTGTCAGCCAGAACCGCTCTCCCTGTCTGGAGTTCGATCTGGGCAGCGTTAACAGCCTGTTCTCGGCCATGCTTCCGGCAGGGTTTTACTACAAGACCTTCATGTGGCCGAAAAACTTCTGGGACAAGGTTTACGAGCCGATCATCCGCCATGCGGCTGGTCTGGGCGTTGCCCCCACGGAGCCCGATCCCGATAGCTATGCCTTCCGTTACGACCACTGCGATGTGCTGGTGGCTGGCGGCGGCCCGTCCGGCCTGAGTGCCGCACTGGCGGCGGCCCGCACCGGGGCGCGTGTCATTCTGGTCGATGAAACGGCGGAATTCGGTGGCTCGCTGCTGTCTGACCGGCAGGCCCGGATTGAAGGGCTGAGCGGGCCCGACTGGGTGCGTGGCGTTGTGGCCGAGCTTTCGGCCATGCCCAATGTGCGGCTGATGACGCGGTGTTCCGCGTTCAATTATGGCCCTCATAACATGATCGCGCTCAACCAGCGCCTGACTGATCACCTGATGACGGGGGCCAGCGGCCAGCCGCGCGAGCGTCTGTGGCAGGTGCGGGCCAAAGAGGTGGTGCTGGCCACGGGTGCCCTTGAACGCCCGATGGTGTTCGAAGGCAATGACAGGCCGGGCGTGATGCTGGCCACGGCAGCCCGTACGTATCTCAACCGTTATGGCGTGCTGTGCGGCCGCAAGGTGGTGATTGTTGCTGCTAATGACAGCGCTTATCGCGTAGCGCTGGACCTGCTGGAAGTCGGGGCCTCTGTAGCCGCCATTGCCGATATCCGTCCTGCTCCCGATGGTGCCCTGCTGCGGCAGTGCCAGCAGATGGGCGTGCGCGTGTTCAAGTCCTCCGTTGTGCAGCGTGTGCATGGCACGCAGCGGGTCAGCGGTGTTGAACTGGCCCCGGTGCTGCCGGGTGGGGATGTTGGCAAGGGCCGCCATGTCAGCGCTGATCTGGTGCTGATGGCGGGTGGCTACACACCCAGCGTGCATCTGTTCTCCCAGTCGCGCGGCAAGCTGCATTTTGATGAAAAGGTCGGGGCCTATGTGCCCGGTGAGTCCGCCGAGCGCGAGCGCTCGGTTGGCGCGTGCCATGGGGTCTATCAGCTTGACGCAGTGCTTGCTGATGGGGCTGCTGCCGGTATGGTCGCAGCCAGTGCCAGCGGCCATACGGGTGAAACCCCGGCCTGGCGGGTGGATGCGCAGGACGTAGCTGACTTCTCGGGTTTTGCCGGGGCGCTGCCGCGCCGGGGCAAGGACCTGCACAGCATGTCCTTTGTCGATTTCCAGCATGATGTAACCGCCAAGGACATCCGTCTGGCCGTGCGCGAGGGCTTCCGCTCCATCGAGCACGTCAAACGCTACACAACCACGGGTATGGCGACAGATCAGGGAAAGCTGTCCAATGTCAACGCGCTGGGCATTGCCTCCTACGCGCTGGGCAGGCCGGTGCAGCAGGTGGGGCTGACCACGTTCCGTCCGCCCTTTACGCCAGTCACGTTCGGCACTTTTGCTGGACATGCGCGGGGTGACCTGTTCGACCCTGATCGCCGTACCCCGGTCGATAGCTGGGCGCGTGCGCAGGGTGCGGTGTTCGAGGATGTCTCGCTCTGGCGCAGGGCGCGTTACTTCCCCCGTAATGGGGAAGACATGGAAGCCGCCGTGCGGCGCGAATGTCTGGCCGTGCGTAATGCAGCGGGGATTTTCGATGCTTCCACGCTTGGCAAGATCGAGGTTGTAGGCCCCGATGCCGCGACATTCATGAACCGCATGTATGTCAACGCATGGACCAAGCTGGGTGTGGGCCGCTGCCGTTATGGTCTCCTGTGCCGCGAAAACGGGTTTATCTACGACGATGGTGTCGTGGGCCGCATTGCGGAAGACCGTTTTCATGTCACCACCACAACAGGTGGGGCTGCGGGCGTTCTGTCCATGATGGAAGACTATCTGCAAACCGAATGGCCTGATCTGGATGTCTGGCTGACCTCCACCACCGAACAGTGGTCGGTCATTGCTCTGCAGGGGCCAAAGGCGCGCGAAATTCTTGCACCTTTGGTGGACGGTCTGGATATTTCCGGTGAGGCTCTGCCGCATATGAGTGTGGTGGAAGGCAGCATTCTGGGCGTTCCCATGCGGCTGTTCCGTGTCAGCTTCTCGGGCGAACTCGGCTTTGAAATCAACGTGCCGACAACCGAGGGCCGCCGGATATGGGATGCCGTGTGGCAGGCCGGGCAGGGGCATGGTCTGACGCCCTATGGCACGGAAACCATGCACGTACTGCGTGCGGAGAAAGGCTACATTATCGTCGGGCAGGAAACCGATGGCACCGTTACACCCGATGATGCTGGGTGTGGCTGGGCTGTTGGTAAGGCCAAGAAGGACTTTGTGGGCAAGCGCTCTCTGGCGCTACCCGCCCTTCAGTCGCCCGAACGCATGCAGCTTGTCGGCCTGCTGACCGAGGCACCGCAGGAAGTGCTGGAAGAAGGCGCGCAGCTTGTGGCTGATCCGAAGGAGGCCATTCCCATGCATAAGCTGGGTTATGTCACCTCGTCCTATTTCAGCGCAACGCTGGGGCGTTCCATCGCATTGGGCATGATTTCGGGCGGTCGGGCGCGCAAGGGGCAGACGCTGTTCGTGCCGATGGAAGACCGTGTCATTCCCGTCAAGCTGGTTGATCCCGTCTTTTATGACGCGGAAGGAGTGCGCCTGAATGGCTGAGAGCAATGTTGATCTGGCCGGCTTCGATCTGGTGGCTGGCCCGTCGCTGACCCGGTGGGTTTTTCAGGGGCGTGAAGCGGCCATGCAGGCTGCCTGTGCTGCTGCTGGCTGTGCTGTGCCGGACATGTTGGGGGTAACGCAAGCCGAAGGCGTTGCCGCCCTGAGGCTTGGCCCGCAGGAAGTGCTGTTTCTGCTGGAACCGGCGACAGCACAGGGCGTGACGGAGGCATGGGCCAGCGCTCTGTCTGGCGTAGCACATAGTCTGGTGGATGTTACGGCCCGCCAGACAGCCCTGTCGGTTGGGGGCGCTCGTGCGGCAGAGGTGCTGGGCTGCCTTAGCCCGCTGGATTTCGCGCCCGGCAGCTTTGCCCCCGGCACGGCTACGCGCACCCTGCTGGATAAGGCCGATGGCATGATCTGGCGGCAGGCGGAGGATCGCTTCCATCTGGAAGTGTGGACCTCGTTCCTGCCCTATGTCACCGGCATGCTGAAAAACGCTGCGCACGACACACGGTTCTGACTTTTTCGCCTCCTGTCTTTTCATGACCGGGCCGGGGCGGGCGTTTCCCTGATCGTCCGCCCCCGGTTGTGTCTTCGTTCTGGATAAAGACCCATGGTCAGCCTGTTTGATCTGTTCAAGATCGGCATTGGTCCGTCTTCTTCTCATACGGTCGGTCCCATGCGGGCTGCGGGTGATTTTGCCGCAACCCTGCCGGGCACTGTCGCACGCCTGCGGGTAACGCTGTACGGGTCTCTGGCCTGGACTGGCAAAGGACATGCTACAGACCGCGCCGTGATACTGGGGCTTGCGGGCTTGCGGCCCGATACAGTGGAAAAAACACAGGCGGATGCGTGTATAGAACGGGCAACGGCGGAGCACCGCCTGAGCCTGAACGGCGCGGATATTACATTCGACCCGCAGGTGGATGTGGTGTTCGATTATGAAACCCCGGCCACGTTCCACCCCAACACCATGCAGTTCGAAGCCCTTGATGCGGCTGGCGCACAACTGGCGTGCCAGCGTGTTTGCTCCGTAGGGGGCGGGTTTGTGGTGGCGGAAGAACAGCTTGCCCAGCAGGCTGTGCCGGACGAGCCCCCGGTACCGTTTGACTTCGTTTGTGCGCGTGATCTGCTGGTTCTGACACGCCAGACCGGGCTGAGCATTGCCGAAGTCGTGCTGGCTAACGAAGTCGCGCTGCGGCCGGGGCATGAAGTGTCTGCCCATATCAGCCGGATTATCGAGGAAATGATGGGGGCGGTGGAGCGGGGCATGCACCATGAGGGCGTGCTGCCGGGCAAGCTGGCCGTGCGCCGCCGTGCGCCGGGCCTGCGGAAACGACTCGAAGCCGACCGTTTTCGTAATCTGCGCACCGCGCATGAAGTCATGGATTGGGTAAGCCTGTTTGCCATTGCGGTGAATGAGGAAAACGCAGCGGGTGGGCGGCTGGTAACAGCGCCTACCAATGGTGCTGCGGGGGTTTTGCCCGCTGTGCTGCGCTATTATCGGACCTTTTGCCCCGATGCGACGAAAGAAGGCGAACAGCGCTTTATCCTGACGGCTACGGCCATAGGCGGGTTGTTCAAGCGCAATGCCTCGATTTCTGGGGCGGAGGTCGGGTGTCAGGGAGAGGTAGGAGTCGCGTGCTCTATGGCGGCAGGTGGCCTTGCGGCTGCACTTGGCGGCGGACCGGAGCAGATTGAAAACGCGGCTGAAATTGGCATGGAGCATCACCTCGGTATGACGTGCGATCCGGTGGGCGGGCTGGTGCAGATTCCGTGTATCGAGCGCAACGCCTTTGGCGCGGTCAAGGCTATCAACGCGGCATCCCTCGCTTTGCGGGGGGATGGGTCTCACCATGTCTCGCTGGATCAGGTTATTGCGACCATGAAAGAAACCGGCGCGGATATGAGCAGCCGTTACAAGGAAACGTCCCAGGGAGGGTTGGCTGTTTGTTTCCCGGAATGTTGAAGGCGTAAAAAAAGTCTTCTGCATGAAAATTTAGGTCGCAATTTCAAAAAAAATTCCGGATGATTATGGCACAGTCTTTGTTACGGCAAGCGAATGGCAGGCCGACAGGCAAGGGTTTGAAAACATGACTGAATCCATAAAGGCTCTTGTTGAGCGGCGTGTCGCGGGAAAATCGCTGGATGCGCCTTTTTACACGAGCGATGAAGTATTCGATCTTGATATGAAGGCGATCTTCGCCAAGCACTGGATTTTTGTGGCGTCCGAACCGGAAGTCGCAGAGCCGGGCGATGCGCTGGTCGTGAATGTCGGGACGGCATCCATTATCATCGTGCGGGATGATGAAGGGGAAATCCGGGCGTTCCACAATGTGTGTCGCCACCGCGGGGTGCGGATGATCCCCGAGGGTGCGACGATGATCGGCAACATCGTCTGTCCATATCATTCATGGACCTATGGGCTGGACGGCAAGCTGAAATTTTATGAGCACATGGGCGAGGATTTCAAGCCCGGTTGCAACAGCCTCAAGTCCGTTGCGCTGCGCTCGATCGGAGGGCTGTTGTTCATCTGCCTGTCTGATAACCCGCCCGGCGATATTGACGAGATGGCCCGCGTTATGGAGGCGTATCTGGCCCCCCATAACCTGCGCGAAGCTCGTATTGCCTATCAGGCAGACCTGATCGAGGAGGGCAACTGGAAGCTGACGATGGAAAACAACCGCGAGTGCTATCACTGCGGTCCCAACCATCCTGAGCTGACCATTCCGCTCTTTGCCTATGGTTTTGGTTTTTCACCGACGGAACTGGACGAAGCCGGGCGCACCGATGCCCAGCGTTACACCGATCTGGTTGAAGCCTCCTGCTCACGCTGGGAAGGTGAAGGCCTGCCCTCGCGTGAGGTCGATGAACTGACAGGGCGCCCCACGGGCTTCCGTACCCAGCGTCTGCCGATTGATCAGAGCGGCGAAAGCTACACCATGGATACGCGCGCGGCCTGCCGCCTGCCGATGGGTGCCGTGCAGGATAAGGCACTGGGTGCGCTGTCTTTCTGGACGCAGCCTAACTCATGGCACCATTTCATGGGCGATCATGTCATTACCTTCACGGCTCTGCCACTCAGCGCGGGTCGTACGTTGGTGCGCACCACATGGCTGGTGAACAAGAACGCGGTTGAAGGGGTTGATTACGATCTGGAGCGCCTGACGGAAGTCTGGAAAGCAACCAACCAGCAGGATGCTGATCTGGTGGCAATCGCCCAGCAGGGTGCGCAGGACCCCGCTTATGAAACGGGCTTCTACTCTCCTTACACCGAAGGGTTGGTAGAGAAATTTGCCGCCTGGTACATCGAACGTCTGAAGGACTATCTTGCATGACGGAACTTTTCCCCGCCATTCTGGATGCGCCAGCCTGGAACTCGCAAACAGACGAAGTCCTGCGCTGCCAGGCGGTCATACAGGAAACGCATGATGTGAAGACCTTTGTCTTCACGGCTCCCGAGCCACGGCGCTTCCTGTTCAGGCCGGGTCAGTTCATGACGCTGGTGCTGCCTGTTGGCGGGGAAGAGGTTAATCGCTGCTATACGGTTTCGTCCTCGCCGTCCCGGCCTTATGCGCTGTCCATAACGGTCAAGCGTGTGCCGGGGGGGCTGGTTTCGAACTGGCTGCACGATACTTTGCGTGAAAACATGGATGTGCGCGTGCTCGGCCCCATGGGTGATTTCGCCTGTGACCGTTCTGAGGCGCGCCGTTTCCTGTTTTTGTCGGCAGGCAGTGGCATTACTCCCATGATGTCCATGTCGCGCTATCTGCTGGATACGCAGAGCGGGGCGGATATCGCCTTCGTGCATAGTGCGCGCAGCCCGGCGGACCTGATTTTCCGCCGCGAGCTTGAGGCAATGGAACTGGCTCATGCCCGCTTCCGCACAGGTTTCATTTGCGAGGGGGATGCCCCGTTCGAGAAATGGCATGGTTATCGCGGGCGGCTTGGGGCGGAAATACTAGCCCAGATCACCCCGGATTTTCTGGAGCGCGAGGTGTATGTCTGCGGGCCTGCCCCGTATATGGCGGCGGCACGCTCACTTCTTGAACGTTCCGGCTTCAACATGAAGCAGTATCACGAGGAAAGCTTCGACTTCGGCACCCTTGTCGAGGACGAGCCCGAGATTGTGGAGACCACGCAGGCCTTGGCGGATACGGCCTATACGATCAGCTTTACCAAAAGCCGCCGCGAAATTGCGTGTTCGTCCGGTACGCCGGTTCTGTCTGCCGCGCGGGCGGCGGGTATGCGCCTGCCGGCTTCATGCGCCAAGGGCATGTGCGGCACTTGCAAGTGCAAGCTGGTATCGGGGGAGGTGGATATGGAGCATCAGGGTGGTATCCGCCAGCGCGAGATTGATCAGGGCATGATCCTGCTGTGCTGCGCCAAGCCTAAAACCGATCTTGTGGTCGAGCGCTGAGCCATGGCGCGTGATCAGTCTCTTGCAGCCCTGCGGCGCTTTGGTTTTCTGACACTGGACAATTACTCCATGATCGCGGTTAGCAACGCGATCGAGGGGTTGCGCATGGCCAACAGACTGGGTCAGGGTGATGCCTATGTGTGGGATATCCTGACCCTGAATGGCGAAGCCGCACGGGCCAGCAACGGGCTGTGCCTGCACCCTACACTTCAGGCTACGGGCCAGCGCTACGATATTATTTTTGTCTGTGGTGGGGTAAATGTCCGGGCTGCGACATCCGAGGCCCTGCGCAGTTTCCTGCGCACGCAGGCCCGAGCAGGAACCATGCTCGGCGCTCTGTGCACCGGCACATTCGCTCTGGCAGAGGCCGGGTTGCTCCGTGGTTACCGCTGTGCAGTTCATTGGGAAAACCTGAGCGCTATTCAGGAGGAATTTCCTGAAATAGATGTGTCGGGCGATATGTTCGTCATTGACCGCAACCGGCTGACCTGCACGGGTGGGTCTGTGCCGCTGGACCTGATCCTGAAAATTGTCGAGGCGCGGTCTGGCACCTCCCTCTCGCGCGCGGTGGCTGCGCAGTTCATTCTTGATCGTGGGCGTGCGGGAGAGGAAAGCCAGCCCGCTGCCAATCTGGCAGGTATGCCACTTGCCTTGCGCAAGGCGGTGCGCATGATCGAAACACAGATGGACCGCCCCCTGCGAGTGGCAACACTGGCAAAAGAGCTTGGTTTTTCGACCCGGCATCTTGAACGAATTTTTCGCAGCCATACCAACACCACGCCTGCTGGGTATCTGTCCGCAGCCCGGCTGGAAAAAGCACGCAGGCTGTTGCAGCAGACCTGCATGCCGGTAACGGATGTTGCTATGGCCTGCGGTTTTACCTCTTCGGCGCATTTTAGTACGGCATATCGGGGGCGGTATGGTTACCCCCCGCGCGATGAACGACGGCAGATGGGCCAGAGCGGCCAGCCCTGAAGGAAACTGACAGCATGAACGCGAATGCGGATGTTCTTCTGCGTCCCCTGCGCATTAAAAATCTGGTCATCCGTAACCGGATCATGAGCACAAGCCATGCGCCGGGTTATGGCGATGGTGGCAAGCCCAAGGACCGCTACCAGCTTTACCATGCGGAAAAGGCACGTGGCGGTATCGGGCTGACCATGTTTGGCGGCTCTTCCTCGGTCGATTGCGATAGCCCAGCGACACCGTGGAACCAGATTGCCGTCTCGGATGACAGTATCATTCCGTATTTTCAGCAATTTGCCGACAGGGTGCATGCTTATGGCGGTAAGCTGATGATCCAGCTTACCCATATGGGCCGCCGTACCCGTTGGGACACGGATGCCTGGCTACCTGTTGTTGCTCCTTCAGTCGTACGGGAACCTGCTTCTCGCTCGGTGCCCAAGGCGCTGGAAGATGAGGATATCAGCCGTATTATCCGCGCCTTTGCCGATGCGGCCCGCCGGTGCAAGGAAGGCGGGCTGGACGGGTTGGAACTGTCTGGCGCGCATGGGCATCTGCTCGACCAGTTCTGGAGCCCGCTGGTTAATCAACGGAGCGATGCCTATGGTGGCTCGCTGGAAAACCGCATGCGTTTCGGGCGGGAGGTCTTTACCGCCGTGCGTGAAGCGGTGGGCGATGACTATGTAGTGGGCCTGCGGATGTCGGGCGATGAAATGCTCAAAGGGGGCATTTCGCACGAGGATGCCATTGCCATTGCCTCGGATTATGCCGGACGCGGGCTGATTGATTTCGTCAACATTATAGGCGGTCAGGCGCGCGATGAAATGTCGCATGCTGTCAGTCTGCCTAATATGGCTTTTCCGGTGGCGCCCTTCCTGCATCTGGCCAGTGGTGTTCGCCGCGAGGTGGATATTCCGGTTTTCCATGCCCAACGCATCATGGATCTGGCGACGGCGGCCCGCGCTATTGCCGAAGGCCATGTGGATATGGTGGCCATGACCCGCGCCCATATCGCGGACCCACATATTGTCAACAAGCTGGCCGCTGGGCGTGAGGATGATATTCGCCAGTGTGTCGGCGCAGGTTACTGCATTGACCGGATTTACGTGGGGGGAGATGCGCTGTGTCTGCAAAACCCCGCAACCGGGCGTGAGCAGACCATGCCGCATGATATTACCCCCGCCACGCAGAAACGACGGGTGGTGATTGTGGGGGGCGGTGTGGCCGGGCTCGAAGCCGCTCGGGTGTGCGCGTTGCGCGGACATGAGGTGGTTTTGTTTGAAAAAGCCGATCGCACCGGCGGGCAGGTAAATAGTGCTGCCAAGGCTGGCTGGCGCGAGGCCCTGTCTGGCATCGTGCGCTGGCTGGATGCGCAGGTGCGTAAACTGGGTGTTGATATTAGGCTGAATACACCGGCCGATGCGCAGGCCGTTGCAGCGCTGGCTCCGGATATTGTTATTGTGGCAACCGGTGGGGTTGCCAACCGGGGAGACTGGCCAGGTCATGAACTGGCCTGCACTGTGCGTGACGTGCTGGACGGTCAGGCAGCGCCAGAAGGCAGCGTGCTGCTCTATGATGAAATGGGCCAGCATAATGCGGCTTCCGCAGCCGAACTGCTGGCCACACGTGGCTGTCAGGTCGAGATGGCAACCTGTGATCGCCTGATTGCGCAGGAGGTGGGTACAACCAACCAGCCCGTGCATCTGCGTGAACTGTATCGTCTGGGTGTCATTATGTCGCCCAACATGGAGTTGCAGGAACTCTACCGCGAGGAAAACCGCGTGGTGGCGGTGCTGCGAAACACCATGACCGGCGAGGAAGAAGAACGTCTGGTTGATACTGTGGTGGTGGAATGTGGCAACCTGCCGCTTGAGGCCCTGTATTTCGACCTCAAGACGCAGTCCGTCAATCATGGCGTGACGGATCTGCCCGCTTTGCTGGAAGGCCGCACGCAGCCAGCGCTGGAACAGGCCGGGCCGGGGGGCTTTGCCCTGTTCCGTATTGGCGATGCCGTGGCGGGGCGCAATATTCACGCTGCCATTTATGATGCCTTGCGTCTGTGCAAGGATTTTTAAGATATGATTCTAACGGCGGCAGGTCTGGCGTGGGTATTGTGCATGGGCGCGCTGCTTGTTGCGGGGCGTTATGTCACGGGTTGGCGGCAGGGGCGCCCGGCTGTCATTGACTGGCGTGCAGGGCTTGCGGCCCTGCCGCGGCGCTATCTTAAAGACGTGCATGACGTGGTTGAACGCAGGCCGGGTGCGGGGCGCATGCATGCGCTGACAGCAGGCGGGCTGATGGCCAGTGTAGCACTGGCTTTGCTGGGGGTTTTGCCCTTTTTGCAGGCAAGCCGTCTGTATTGGGGCTGTGTCGCGCTGTTTGCTCTGGCGGGGCTGGTGGGGGCGGTGCTGGTTTGGCGCAGGCGCTGGCCGCATAAGCCGTCTTTTCTGTCTGGTGGGCGGTTCTACGCCATTGCTCCGGCCATTCTGTGCTGCCTTGGCGGGCTGTGGTTTCTGGCCATGTGGGGCATGGTTGCGGATACACAGACAGGCCCAGTTGTGTGGATAGGGCAGGCCATGACGGGGGCTGGTGGCGCTGCCCTGCTGTGGCTGCTTGGGGCAGGGCCGCTCAAACATGCGTTTTCGGGTGCGACATGGCTGGTTACCCATACGCGCCCGGCCCGTTTTGGTGGCGGGCGCGATACAGCCCTGCGCGGCATTGCGCTGGATGCACCGGTGCTGGGTTGTATCACGCCTGTTGATTTTTCTTGGAATGTTCTGGCCAGTTTCGATGCCTGTATACAGTGCGGGCGTTGCGAGCAGGTTTGCCCCGCTTTTGCCGCAGGCCAGAGACTCAACCCCAAGGCGCTGATACAGGGTATGGCGCATGCCCTGCATGGTGGCAGCTATACGGGGTCTCCTGCGCCCGGGGCTCCGGCTGTAACCGGGCAGGGTGGTATGGCTCAGGCCATTGTGGGAGAAAACGGTTCCATCCACCCTGAAACGCTCTGGGCCTGCACGACCTGCCGGGCCTGCGTGGAAGAATGCCCGATGATGATCGAGCATGTGGATACCATTGTCGATCTGCGGCGCGGTCAGGCACTCATGCACGGGGCTGTGCGCCCGGGTGCGGCAACGGCGCTGCGGGTGCTGCGTGATAAAGGCAACCTTGCAGGGCGCGCACCGGCCGAACGGGCGGAAGGGCTGGCCATGCTGGATGTGCCGGTTCTGGCCGAGGGCGAGGAAACCGATATCCTGCTCTGGCTGGGTGAGGGAGCGTTCGACCGGCGTTACAGCCAGAGCCTTCAGGCGTTGGTAAAGCTTATGCGCCATGCCGGGTTGCGCTTTGCCATTCTGGGTGAGGCCGAAACCGATTGTGGCGACCTCGCGCGCCGTCTGGGCGATGAGGCAACCTTTGAGATGCTGGCGGCAGATGTGGTTACAACCCTGTCGCGCCGTCGCTTTAACCGGATTGTGACAGCAGACCCCCACGCTTTTCATGTTCTGGCCAATGAATACCCATTGCTGAATGCTGGCCATGGACCGTCATGGGTGGTGCAGCATCATACAGGCCTGCTGGATGAACTGGTGCAGGCAGGGCGGCTGCGGCTGAATGCACAGGCCGGTGCACCGGTAGCCTGGCATGACCCCTGTTACCTCGGTCGCTATAACGGGCAGACCGAAGCGCCCCGCCGTTTGCTGGCTGGTGCGTGCCAGAGCGTGGTGGAAATGGAACGCCACGGCATGCAGGCTATGTGCTGTGGGGGAGGGGGTGGCAACCCGGTAAGCGATGTGGATGCGCGCGAGCGTATTCCCGACCTGCGTATGGCGCAGGCACGGCAGGCAGGGGCCGCTGTTGTGGCGGTTGGCTGTCCCGGCTGCACCGCCATGCTCGAAGGTGTTGTAGGCGAGCAGCCGCAGGTGCGTGATATTGCCGAACTGGTGCTGGCCGCCGTGGAGGAAGCATGACAGGCCGTATCCGTCGCTCGCCGTTTGCGGAACGTGCGGCCCGTCGTCAGGCTGGTCAGGCCGGGCGTGTGCGTTTTGTCATGGAGGCTGTAGCCGATTGTGTGCCCGATGGCAGACGCCGTGACCCAAGGGCGGAGCGCGCACGCCAGACTGTGCCGGGGGCTGCGGGGCGCAGGCGGATTGTCTGGGGGAGCGTGCGCCCGGGGCAGGGCGTGGCAGTTTCCGCCGTGCAGAAGCCGCGCACTATCCGGGTAGAAGACCCCGCCATGCTGGTTCTGGCCGTGCCTGATTTTGACGAGATGCGGCTTTCACGTTTTGACCGCCAGATTCTGGGTGCTGCCCGTCTTGTAGCCGATGGCGGAAAAGGGGCCGTGGGCGTGCTCTGTCCGTCTGACCTACCTGAAGAGCAACGTGCAGCGCTGGCACAGGCGGGGGCTGACAGGCTGTTTTTTCTCCCCGCCGGGCGGAGCAACCCGGACAAGCAGGCACGCGCGGTGTTGCATTGGTTCAGGGCAAGTGGTGCAGCCCATATCCTGTTTCCAGAAAGTCCGGAGGGAGCTGATAAGGCGCGCCGTGTTGCCGTGGCCGGTGGCTGTGATTTCATGGGCGGTATACAGGCCTTTTCACTCCGGGCGGTGATAGCCCCCTGCCGCGCCATGCGGCGCGAACGTGTGGTGCAGGCACTGCCGCAGATCATGACGCTAGAGGAAGATCGGGTGGCCGCTTATGCCGGTCTGCCCCATGAAATTCTGCATACAGACAGCCTGACGGAGGATGCAGCCGAAACGCCTGTGCACACATCGCGTGTGCGTATTGGGGACGCCATCGCGGGCGATCCTGCCAGCCTGCCTCTGGCTGAAGCACCTTTTGTGGTGGCGGCAGGCAACGGAGTGCATGACTTTACGACCTTTGGCGAAGTGGTGCGGGCCTTGCGGGCCACTCCCGGCGCCAGCCGTGTCGTGTGCGATAGCGGGTATATGCCCAGGCAGACACAGGTTGGCGCGTCTGGCACGGTACTGGACGCCTCCTGTTATCTGGCCATGGGTATTTCAGGTGCCCCACAGCATTTGCAGGGGATCGGACGGGTGGAAACGATCATCGCCGTCAATACGGATCTGCATGCCGCCATGGTGGCGCGCGCGTCTTTGGCGATTATTGCTGATGCTCAGGATGTCATGCCCGCCCTGCTGCGGCTTTTGCAACAGGAAGGAGAAAGCCCATGCGCGTAGCCGTTGCTTTATCCTGCGGTGTGGATTCCCTGTCCGGGCGTGTGGCGCCGGTGCTTTCGGAGTTGCATGCCATTGGCTTTGCCCGGCAGCTTTCGGCTGATGTGGTGGGCGTGCATGTGGGGGCGAACACGCCGCTATTGCGTGATTATGCGGCTTATGGCCTGAGCCGAATTGACGTGCTGGCAGAGAGTGATGCCGAAGGCGCGGGCTCTGTTGGCGCTGCACTGGCTGCGTGGCTGCGAGCTAATGCGGATATCAGCGTGCTGGTAACAGGGCATAAGGCCAGTGGCGCGCAGGATAGCGGCCTTGTGCCGTTTGAGGTTGCCCATGCGCTGGACTGGGCGGTGGTGTCGGATGTTGCTGCTGTTGTGACCATGCTTGAGGGGGGAGAGGGTAACAACGGCACTTTGCAGGTGTTGCAGGCGCGGCCACGCGGGGTACGCAGGCCCGTGTTTGTTGATGGCCCCTGTGTGCTTGCAGCCCATGAGCGCACGGGGTGTGTGCCTGCGCGTATCCACGCTGTGGGGCGGGCGGCCCATATCGAAAATGTTCATCCGGTGAGAGAGCCGGAGGGAGCGGAGGCGCGTGGTGCAGAGGGCGAAATCCGCCCGTGGCGTGCGCGCCCGAAGTTGATGAGTGGCTCTGCTGACACCGCTCAGCAAGGTAGCGGCAAAGTAATGGTTGCACCAACGGCGGATGAAGCGGCGCGGGCCATCATTGACCATTTGCAACAACTGGGGCTGGGGCCATCCGGCACGGCCTCTCGCAATGTGACTCAGTAAAAGTCTTGATCAGGGGATAAAGAGAATGGACGTAAGGGCAGCGGTAGCATTTGAAGCTGGACGTTCTTTGGAGATTGAGCGCGTTCAGCTTGAAGGTCCGCGCGCGGGCGAGGTTCTTGTTGAGGTGAAGGCGACCGGGCTTTGCCACACGGACAAGTATACGCTTTCTGGAGCGGACCCTGAGGGTCTTTTTCCGGCGATTTTGGGGCATGAAGGGGCTGGCGTTGTTGTGGAGGTTGGCGCTGGCGTGCAGCACCTGCGTCCGGGCGACCACGTAATCCCGCTCTATACGCCTGAGTGCCGTGAGTGCAAATCATGCCTTTCGCGCAAGACGAACCTGTGCACGGCTATCCGCTCGACACAGGGCAAGGGGCTGATGCCCGATGGCACATCGCGCTTTTCGTTCAAGGGACAGCCGATCCATCATTACATGGGCTGCTCGACCTTTGCGAACTACACGGTTCTGCCGGAAATCGCGCTGGCGAAAATCCGCCCGGACGCGCCGTTTGACAAGGTCTGCTACATTGGCTGCGGTGTCACGACAGGCCTTGGCGCAGTTCTGTTCACGGCGAAGGTGGAGCCCGGCTCGACGGTTGTGGTGTTCGGCCTTGGCGGCATTGGTCTGAACGTGATTCAGGGCGCGAAGATGGTGGGTGCGGACCGGATTATCGGTGTTGACATCAACCCTGCGCGTGAGGCGATGGCGCGCCAGTTCGGGATGACGGATTTTGTAAACCCGCGTGATCTTGGGCCGAATGGCGATATTGTCGGGCACCTTGTGGAACTGACGGGCGGTGGGGCCGACTACACGTTTGAATGTGTTGGCAACCCGACACTGATGCGTCAGGCGCTGGAATGCGCGCATCGTGGCTGGGGTGTTTCGACGATTATCGGTGTTGCGGCTGCGGGTCAGGAGATCAGCACGCGTCCGTTCCAGCTTGTGACGGGACGGCGCTGGATTGGCTCTGCCTTTGGTGGTGCGCGTGGTCGTACGGATGTTCCGAAGATTGTTGACTGGTATATGGAGAACCGGATCAACATTGACGACCTGATTACGCACAAGCTTCCGCTGGAGCGTATCAACGAAGGCTTTGACATGATGGAACGCGGCGAAAGTATCCGCACCGTCGTCGAGTTCTGAGAAACAGACACACGGCCCCGCTGCATGACAGCAGGGCCGTGTGAAATCCTGTACTGATACCAAAAATAAAAGTCGGGTTTTCATAACTCGGTCCGGTTGCTCACGCTATGCTTGGTGCAAGATCGCGGGTTGGAAAAAACCTTACCCTGTAAAGAAAGATGTTTAATCTTTCATGTTGTGGGAGAGAGAGCGCATGTTGGATACACCCTCAGGAGCTTGCGCCACGGAGCGTGAGCGTTTTTTCAACGCTGACCTTGAGACGACGGATGTTGCGATTTTTGAAGCGATAA
>NZ_JBDNWF010000027.1:0-1514 GCF_047721125.1 Acetobacter papayae
AGACGCACAGCGCCTCGGTGTCTCCAAAATGGCTATCCTCGGACACGAACAGTTTCTAGCACCTTGAAAGGCCGGGTAGGATTCATGGCTTTCCGTTTTGCACGTTGTGGTCTGCTCGCACGGGCGGCTCTGGTTATGGCAGCGCCAGCCGGGGTCGTTTCGGCGGGCGTTGTTGCTCTGGCATCCGTTCCGTCCCTGCAGGCAGCGGACACGCTCACGCCTGCGGTGGCGACCGCCCTGCACGATGCCCAGACAGCACTTGCATCCCATGCGTATGACAAGGCCAGACAGGCGGTTGATCAGGCGGCTGCTGTCAGTGGGCTGAGTGCGTATGATGATTATGTCATTACCCAGATGCGTGCCGCCGTGGCAACGCAGGCGGGGAATACGGCTACCGCCATTGCCGCATATGAAAAGCTCATGGCGTCGTCCCGCACGCCGGCCTCCGCGCGTAATCAGATGCTGATGTCTGAAGCTACCATGGCGTATACGGCCAAGAATTACGCGGCGGCCAGCAGCGCGATCAGCCGTTATCTCAAGGTGGCAGGCCCCAACCCGCAAATGCAGCTTCTGCTGGTGCAGTCACTGTATCTCCAGCGTGATTACGCCGGTGTTCTGCGTACGGTCGGGCCGATGGTGAATGCCGATATTGCGGCTGGTCGCAAGCCGGGTGAGTCCGTGTTGCAGATGCAGGCCGCCAGCGCCGTAGCGCTGAAGGATGCGGACACCGCCTCGCAGGCCTATGCCATGCTGGCGCGCTACTATGGCAAGAAAGAATACTGGGCGCTGCTGCTGCATGAACTGGTAACCCGCAGCACCATACCCGACAGTTTGCAGTTGGATGTGTACCGTATCCGTCTGGCTGCGGGCGACAGCCTGCAGGCGCGTGATTACATGGACATGGCGGAAATCGCCCTCCAACAGCATCTGCCACAACTGGCCTGCGACCTGATGGCGCAGGGTTATACCGCAGGCGTTCTGGGAACCGGGGCGGAAGCGCCGCGTCAGGCCCGACTGCGGGCTATGGCGGAAAAAGCGGCGGCGGATCGTAAGGCGACCAGCGCGGCTGATGAGCAGGCGGCTCTGGCCCAGAGCGGGGGCGATGCCCTGTTCCTTGTCGGGTATAATGCGGTTCTGTCCGGTCAGGCGGAACACGGTCTGGCGCTGATGCAGCAGGCTATTACCAAGGGTGTGAGCGACCCGGCGGTAGCGTCGCTACATCTGGGGCTGGCCCAGTTGCAGGCTAATCAACCCAAAGAAGCCGCCGTAACATTGGGGCATATTACAGGCAAAGGGCCGGTGTATGACATTGCCCAGCTCTGGCTGCTCCGGTTGGCACAGGGACAGGCTCCTGGCTGATCTGCCCGGAGACACAGGGTATTAAAAAAGGCCGCTGAATTATTCAGCGGCCTTTTTTGTTGATGCGGGCTTGCTCCGGCTCTCAGCGTGTGGCTGATGCCGTTGCCTGCGTTGCCTGCGTTGCCTGCGTTGCCTGCGTTGCCTGCGTTGCCTGC
>NZ_JBDNWF010000027.1:1614-34773 GCF_047721125.1 Acetobacter papayae
CGTTGCCTGCGTTGCCTGCGTTGCCTGCGTTGCCTGCGTTGCCTGCGTTGCCTGCTGGCCGGGCTGGGGGGCAGAATGTTCGCGCCAGCCACCACCCAGTGAGCGATAGATGGTTACAAGGTTCTGGTATTTGGAAACCGCGACCATGATCTGCATGCTCTGCGCCTGCAGGTAAGAGCGCTGCGAGTCCAGCGTGGTCAGATAGGAATCCGAGCCCGCATCAAAGCGCATTTTTGCCAGACGGTAGGCATCGCCTGATGAGACCACCAGCGCATCGGCCTGTTCGGCTTCATCCAGATAGGCCTTGCGGGCCGCCAGAGCATCCGCCACTTCGCGGAAAGCGCTCTGCACGGTTTTCTCGTAGGAGGCAATCTTCTGATCACGCCGCGACTTGGCCTGTTTCAGGTTGCCGCTGTTCTGCCCCCAGGTCCACAGAGGGATCTGCAACGAAGGGTTTAGCCCCCATGTCGTGGCAGCCCCGGTAAACAGACGGTGGAACTGAAGGCTGGACACGCCATCGGTAGCGGTCAGGGTGATACGCGGGAAAAAGGCAGCGCGTGCCGCCCCGATATCAGCCTGTGCGGAGAGCAGATCATGCTCGGCCCCGACAACATCGGGCCTGCGGGCCAGAAGGTCGGATGGCAGGCCTGCGGGAATATCCGCCACCAGTGTCTGCTGCCCCAGAGGCCGGGGCGGCGGCAGGTCGGCTGGAATGGGCGCGCCAATGAGCAGGGTGATCAGGTTTTCGTCCTGCTCGACCCGGCGCTGGGAATCAGCCCGCAGGGCCGCACTTTCCTGCACCTGCGTTTCAGCTTGCCGGACTGTCAGCAGGTCGGCTTCGCCATGCTGGTATTCGGCCCGGATCAGCGTCAGTGTCTGCTGCTGGGTAGCCAGTGTCTGTTCAGATACAGCCAGCGTGTCGTGGTCGCCCAGCCAGGTGATATAGGCCATAGCCACCTGAGCAACGATGCTGATCAGCATGCCGCGCAGGTTTTCCTGTTCATAGAGCGCGTGTTCCGCCGCTTCCCGCGAGAGGGAGCGGATACGCCCGAACAGATCGATTTCGTAAGACGAGAAACCGATACCGCCCTGATAGTATTTGAAAACATGGCCGCCGCCATAGCTTTCACCACCTTTTCCCTGATCAAGGCCCGGTGCGAAGCTCAGACCTGCCGCGCTGGACGGAGCCTGATAGATAGGCCCGCCCGATGCGGAAATGGCAGGGAACAGCCCGGCGTGCTGCACGTCGTACTGTCCCTGAGCCTCGGTAATGCTTGCCGCCGCCGAGCGCAGGTCACGGTTTTCGCGCAGGGCAATGGCGATAAGCCCCTGAAGGCGCGGATCGGTAAAGAAGTCCCGCCAGCCGATATCGGTGGCAGTCTGTTCAAGCTGCCTGTCTCCGGTGGTCTGGTAGGCAGGCCATGTCTTGGCAAGCGGCGGCTGGGGCCGCTTGTAGTTCGGGATCATGGTGCAGGCTGTCAGGGCCTGCGTTGCAGCCATACCCAGCAATACGGAACGCAGCCGGGCAGAGCGACGGAAAGATGCAAAAAATGCCATGGTTTTAGTCATGTCCGGTTGCGGGCGGTGTGGGTTCGGTGTGTTCGTTCATGCGCTTGACCTTGAACAGACGCAGGATGGTCACGAAGAACACGGGCACGAAGTAAACGGCCAGAAGTGTTGCCGTGGCCATACCCCCCACGACCGCCGTGCCGATGGCCTGCCGCGAGGACGATCCGGCCCCGCTGGCGATGGCCAGCGGGAACACGCCCACCACAAACGCGATGGAGGTCATAAGGATCGGGCGCAGGCGCTCCTGTGCCGCTATCAGCACGCTCTCTTCCAACGAGTTGCCTTTTTCAAAGCCAGCCTTGGCGAATTCCACGATCAGAATGGCGTTCTTGACGGCCAGACCCACGGTTGTGAGCAGCCCGACCTGAAAATACACATCGTTGTTCATGGAACGCCCGAGGGTGGCGGCAATGGCCCCCAGAACCCCGAGCGGGATCACCATCATGACCGAAAGCGGAATGGCCCAGCTTTCATACAGTGCCGCAAGGCACAGCAGGATGACGATACCTGCCAGAGCATAAAGCGGACCGGTGGAGGAGCCAGATGCGGCTTCTTCAAACGAGAGGCCGGTCCATTCATAGCTTATGCCCGTAGGCAGCTTGGCCAGAATGCCCTTGATGGCGTCCATGGCGTCGCCCGAACTGTGGCCCGCCGAAGGCTGCCCCAGAATTTCATAGGCGTTGTAGCCGTCATAGTTTTCCACCTTCTGCGGGCCGCTGATCCAGTGACCGCTGATAAAGGCATTAAGCGGCGCCATGGTGTTGGTGTTGGTACGGATGTACCATTTGTTCAGGTCCTGCGGCAGCATGCGGGCGTCTGCGGTGCCCTGAATATAGACCTGTTTAACGCGGTCATTACGGGTGAACTGGTTGATGTAGATCGAGCCCAGAGCCCCTTCGATGGTGGTGTTGATATCGCTGATGGTAATACCCAGCGCATTAGCCTTTTCACGGTCGATATCCAGCATGTACTGGCCAGCATCTTCCATGCCGTTGGGGCGTACTGCCATCAGGCGCGGGTCCTGACTGGCAAGGCCCAGCACCATGTTACGGGCTTCAAGCAGCTTGGCATGACCAAGGTGACCACGGTCTTCCAGTTCAAGGTCAAAGCCGGTGGCATTGCCCAGTTCCAGCACGGCCGGGGGGTTGATGGCGAAAATCTGCGCACGCGGGTCGAACCAGAAATGCATCATGATCCGCATGGCGATAGCAGAGGAGGTCTGCGATGCCTTGGGGCGATCCTTCCAGTCCTTGAGGCGGATAAAGAATGCACCGGCACTCTGGCCCTGTCCGGCAAAGTTGAAGCCGTTCACGGCCAGCACGGACTCAACCAGATTCCCTTCGGTTTTGAGAATATAGTCCGTGATTTCGCGGTTCAGCTTTTCTGTTTCGCCGCGCGGGGTGTTGGGCGGCATTGTGACCTGACCGAAGATCAGGCCCTGATCTTCATCAGGTAGGAACCCGCTGGGCAGGCGTGAGAACAGATAGACAGCACCGGCCGAAATCAGGGCAAACGCCAGAAGCGAGAGCAGTTCGCGCCGGATCATGAAACGCACACCCCGCAGGTAGCTCTGCGTCATGCGTTCGAAGTTACGGTTGAACCAGCCGGGCAGGCCGGTGGTTTTTTCATGGCTGCCGGGTTTGAGCATGGTTGCGCACAGGGCCGGGGTCAGCACCATGGCCACCAGAACCGACAGCCACATGGCTGCAACGATCGTGATGGAGAACTGGCGGTAGATAACCCCGACAGACCCGGCAAAAGCGGCCATGGGCAGGAACACGGCGGTCAGCACCAACACAATGCCAACCAGCGCGCCCGAAATCTCGTCCATGGAGACACGCGCGGCCTCCGCGGGCGAGAGTTTCTGTGTGGTCATGATGCGTTCGACGTTTTCCACCACCACGATGGCGTCATCCACCAGCAGGCCCACCGCCAGCACCATGGCCAGCATGGTCAGGGTGTTGATGGAGTAGCCCATGATGTTCAGCAGACCGAAGGTGCCCAGCAGCACCACCGGCACCGCAATGGTGGGGATAAGGGTTGCCCGGAAGTTCTGCAGGAACACCAGCATGACCAGAAACACGAGGGCGATAGCCTCAAGCAGGGTCACGACCACGTCTTCGATGGACAGGGTGATGAAGGGTTCCGTATCCAGCGGGTAAACGGTTTTCAGGCCCGGCGGATAGAATTTTTCCAGTTCATGAATCTGCGCACGCACGGCGGCTTCGGTCGAGAGCTGGTTGGCCCCCGGCGCGAGCTTGAGCGCCATGGCGGTGGCAGGTTTGTTATTATAGTACGAGGCGATGTTGTAGGTCTGCGGACCCAGTTCCACGCTACCGATATCGCTGATCACCACCTGTGAGCCATCCGGCTGCACCTTGAGCAGGATTTTCGCGAATTCCTCGGCCTTGGTCAGACGGGTCGGGCCGATGATGGTGGCATCGAGGTGGACATTCTTTTTGGCGGGCAGGCCGCCCAGTTCACCCGAGGAAACCTGGATGTTCTGTGTCTGAATGGCCGAGACAACATCGGACATGGTCAGGCCGTAATTGAACATCTTGTCCGGGTTGAGCCAGATACGCATCGCGTATTCGGAACCGAACAGCGTATGGTCGCCCACGCCGGTGACGCGGCTGAGTGGATCGGAAATGTTCGAGGCTACGTAATCGGCAATATCATCGCCCGTCATGCTGCCATCGGTGGAAATAAAGCCCACCACCAGCATGAAGTTCTTCACCGCCTTGGTAATGCTCAGACCCTGCGCCGTCACTTCCTGCGGGAGCTTAGGCTGGGCGAGCTGCAGCTTGTTCTGCACCTGCACCTGCGCGATGTCGGGGTCTGTCCCCTGCGCGAAGGTCAGGTCGATTTCCATCTGCCCCGATGCGTAGGACTGCGAAGAAATATATTCCAGATGGTCAAGCCCGAACATCTGCTGAAGGATCGGGCGCACGACGGTATCGTTCACCGTATCGGCTGAAGCGCCGGGATAGGTGACGGTAATGGCAATCTGCGGCGGCGCAATGGAGGGGTATTGCGCGATCGGCAGCTTGAAAATGGACAGCCCGCCCACCAGCATGATGATAAGGCTGATAACCCATGCGAAAATGGGCCTGTCGATGAAAAATCTTGAAAGAGACATGGGTTTTATTGCCCGTTCTTATCCGCGGCGGGGGAGGCGGGCGTTGTGCCGGCGCCGGTCTGTTCGGTGGGCGTGTCGTGGGGAGCCACTTTCATGCCGGGGCGGATTTTCTGCAGGCCGCTGGTTACTACCCGGTCCCCGCTGGCAAGGCCGGACAGAACGACCCATGAGCCGCCCATGGCCTGCCCCAGAGAAATCTGGCGCAGCGAGACGGTGTTATCCGCCGCTACAATCCACACCTGCGGATCACCATGGGTGTTGCGGCTGACGGCTGCCTGCGGCACCAGCAGGGCGTTGGGGTCTGTGCCTTCGTCAAGCTGGGCGTGCACATACATGCCCGGCAGCAACATCTTGTCGGGGTTGGGCATGATGGCACGCACGATCACGGTGGAGGTCGAGGTGTTGACGTTGACTTCCGCCAGCGCCATGCGGCCGGTTTGATTGAAAGTCGAGCCATCTTCCATGGTAACGGTAACCGGCACCTTGCCATCGGCCTGCGGCTTGATGCGGCCATCGGCCAGCTCGCGGCGCAGGCGCAGCAGGGTGATGGCGGGCAGGTTCACGTCAACATAAATCGGGTCAAGGCGGGTGATCACCGCCAGATTCTGGGTCTGGTTGGCCGTAACCAGCGCACCCACGGTGGTGAGCGTACGGCCGATCCGCCCGGCAATTGGCGCATACATCTTGGTATAGCCCAGATCGACCTGAGCACTGTCCACCTGCCCGCGTGCGGTCATGACCTGACCCAGTGCTTCTTTTTCAGCGGCAACGGCGTCGTCATAATCCTGACTACTCACGGCGTGGGCGCGCACCAGATCACGGTAGCGGCGGGCCTTGGCCGAGGCCGTGACGGCGCGGGCCTGTGCCTGTTCAAGCTGGCCCTGCGCGCTGACATACGTGGCTTTGTAGCGTGAGGCATCGACCTGATAGAGCTGCTGGCCCAAGGGGATGTCCGCACCTTCCACAAACATGCGTTTTTCGATTACGCCGGTTACCTGCGGGCGCACCTCTGCAATTTCAAAGGCATTGGTACGGCCGGGCAGGCTGGTGTGGATATCAACGGCACTGGGGTGGACTGTTATGACATCCACAGCCTGAGGCGGCATCTGGCCCGCGTTTGAGTTTTCGCGTTTGCAGGCGCTCAACGCCAGTAGGGCGGTGGCCGCAAGCAGGGTCGTGCGGGTGGGAAGAGTGCGGGTAATCACCGTGGTTATGGCCCTGTGTTTCCGGCGGTCGGCGGAGGGCGTGGCCCTGTCGCGTTCTGTACCGGGTTATTGTTCATGCGATACAGGCCCGGCCCGCTCAGGGAGGCCTGACCGGGCTGGGCTTTAGTTTTGTCAGAGTAGTCTTTTGCGCGCTCGCATGGCCTGATCCCGCGCAGGGGAAACAACCGGCTGGCGCCGGGGAACAGGCAGATGGGAGGCGGAAAGGACCGCATAAGGGAAATGGTACTAAATATTACCTTTAGAGAGCAACGTAAAAGTCACCCTTATCCCTGTCAAGTGAAAGCTCATGAGGCCCCGGCCGTGCAGTCTGGTGCCGGAGGGCCCTACCATTACGCTTCGGGGCGGGTCAGGTTTTCGCCAAAATGGCTATTGCGGTGTACCCATGTTGAAAGCAGTAAGCCAAAACCCAGCATGACATTGAGCATGGCCGACCCGCCATAAGAGACCAGCGGCAGCGGCACCCCGCCCACCGGAATGGCCCCCATGACCATGGACAGGTTAACCAGACAGTAGAAGAAAAAATTCATGCTGATGCCAAGCCCCACCAGCCGCCCAAAGCGGTTGCGGCTGCATATGGCCATGGTCATGCCGCCAAGGATCAGCAGCAGCAGCAGGCCCAGAACAACCGCCGCCCCCGCAAAACCCCATTCTTCCGCGATCATGGTAAAGATGAAATCGGTTTGTTTTTCAGGCAGGAAGTTGAGCTGCCCCTGCGAGCCGTGCAGGTAGCCCTGCCCCCACATGCCACCCGAACCCAGCGCGATTTTGGACTGGATGATGTTGTACCCCGCCCCTAGCGGATCGCTTTCGGGGTTCATAAAGGTGGTAATGCGCGCGCGCTGGTAGTCGTGCAGGTGGCTGTAGGCCAGTTTGAGGGCGTAGGGCACGGGCAGTGCCAGCAGCCCTATCAGCCATAGCCGCATGCCCGCAGCAAAAAACAGGCTTGCCCCCACCCCGCCGATAATGACGGCAGTGCCCAGATTGGGCTCCTTGAGCACCAGAGCGACAGGCACCAGCACCATCAGCGCAGGCGGCACCAGCCAGAGCGGATTGGCCATGCGTGCGTAACTGATGCGCGAAAACCAAGCAGCCAGTGCCAGCACGAGCGCGATCTTGGCGAATTCGGAGGGCTGCACCTGCATGCCGCCAATCATCAGCCAGCGTTCCGCTCCCTTGCCCACATGCCCCATGTGCAGCACCGCCGCCAGAAGCACCAGCGACAGCGCGTAAACAGGGGCCGCCGCCATGACAAGAATACGCGGCGGCAGCAAAGCCACGCAGATCATGAGTGCCAGACCAAGGGCAAAGCGGATGGCCTGCGGCATGGCAAAGGGGTAGGGCATGCCCCCCCCTGCGGAATACAGCGTGATATAGCCTACACCCGCCAACGTGCCGATCAGCAGCACATAAAGCCAGCTTATGCGCCACAGCTTGGCAAGAATCCGGAAGCTGGGCTCTGCCCGGAGTAGGCGTTTGTGAAAGCGCGCGTGCTTATTCAATGGTCGATCCCGCGTCGGCCACGTTTTCGGGGGGTGGCGTGGTGCGGTTGGCAGGGTCGCGCAGCAGGGTGTCACGCATGATGTCGCGCGCCAGCGGGGCGGCGGCATCGGCCCCGGTATTGCCGTGTTCGATCACAACGGCTGTGGCGTAGCGTGGTGCATCGTATGGCGCAAAGCAGATAAACAGCGCGTGCGGCCGGTATTCCCACGGCAGGTCGGCAGAATTGAAATGCCCGCTCTCGCGCAGCGCGCGCGAGACATGGCGCACCTGTGCCGAACCCGTCTTGCCCGCCATCAACATGCCCGGAAGGTCAAGCTGGGCCTTGGGGGCCGTGCCGTGCGGTTCGTTTACAACGGCGAACATGCCTTCTCGAACCGCCTTGAAGTAGGAATCGGGCATGTCCAGAGCGGGCCAGTGTTCGGGGTTGGCCTGCTCGCCAAGAGTGCCGTTGACGGCGCGGATCAGATGCGGGGATACGGCCCGGCCCGTGGCAATACGCGCCGTGTAGGTGGCAAGCTGGAGCGGCGTTACCTGCACAAAACCCTGACCGATCCCGCTGACGATGGTATCGCCCCCGTTCCAGTGGTGGTGGTGGGCCTTGCGCCATGCAGGGGTGGGAATAAGCCCGTCACGGGTGTGGGGCAGTTCGATGTCCAGCGGCACACCCAGGCCGAGCTGGTTGGCGGTCTGGGCAATATGGTCCATGCCCACGCGGCGGGCGATTTCATAGAAATAGACATCGCACGAATATTTAAGCGCATCGTGCATGTCCACCGAGCCATGCCCCCAGCGTGACCAGCAGTGAAAGCGCGTGCCGCCTACGTCCAGATAGCCGGGGCAGAATACCCGGTCAGTGGGCGAGACCGAGCGTGCCTGCAAGGCCGCCATGGCCACGGCGGGCTTGAAGGTGGAGCCGGGCGGGTAAACCCCGGCCACCGCCTTGTTGATCAGGGGGGTGTGCTGGTTGTTGGTCCACTCGATCCACTGCGCGTGGCTGACCCCGCTATCGAACAGCGACGGGTCGAAGGAGGGTGTGCTGACCATGGCCAGCACCTCGCCATTATGGCAGTCCAGCACCACGGCGGAGGCCGTCTGGTCGCCGATATGGTTGAGCACTTTCTGTTGCAGGCCGCGGTCCAGCGTCAGGCAGACTTCATCGCCCGGCATGCCTTCCACGCGGTTGAGTTCGGACATCACGCGGCCGACGGCGTTGACTTCCATCTCCACCGAACCGGCGGTGCCGCGTAGCTGCTCGTCCTGATTCTGCTCGATACCCGCGCGGCCCACCCGCATGCCCGGCAGGGCCAGCAGGGTAGAATGCGCCACGTCCTGCTCGTTCGGCGGGGCGACATAGCCCACGATATGGGCCATCAGTTCCCCATCGGGGTAGACGCGCCGTGTGCCGACATCAATCAGCACGCCGGGTAGGGAAGGGGCGTTGAGTTCGATCCGCGCCATTTCATCCCATGAGAGGAAGTCGCGTAGCATGACAGGCACGAAGCGCCGCTGGTGGCGCATTTCGCGTGCAATGCGGCTGCGGTCGCGCTCATCAAGCGGGATAATAGCGGAAAAACGCTCTATGGTGCCTGCAACATCCGTCGTTTCCTCGGGCATGAGTAGCGCGCGCCAGTTTTCCTTGTTGCTGGCCAGAGGCAGGCCAAAACGATCGACAATGCGCCCGCGTGGCGGGGCAAGCAGGCGCTTGCTTACCCGGTTGCTGGCGGCCATGCGGGCGTAATGGTCACCATCGTTGATCTGTAGATTATAGAGCCGGTGCGCCAGTTCTCCCATGGCCCCAACCTGCACGGCCATGAACAGAAGCGCACGGCGGGTGAACACACCGCGCGCGGGGTCCTTCTGCTCACGCATGGGCATGAGCCTGCGGCTTTCGCGCTTGCGCCGCGTCAGACGCATAGCCCTGCCCCCCCAGCCATCAGGATGTGGGCTTTCCGTCCAGAATATGGAGGAACCATGAACTCACGGCGGACAGCAACGGGTAGATTCCTATGCACAGCAAAGCTTCAAAAAAGGCGGGTGCGGGATCGAGGGCATGCAGTCTGAACACACAGGCCAGCGCCCATTGTAATACAGATGCTGCTGCTCCTATCAGCCCGAATACGCCCCAGACCAATAAAAAATTAAGACGCATGAGACCAAAGCGGGTGTAGCTGGCCAAGCCATGCACCAGAAGCAGAATAAAGGCGCTCACACCCAGCGGCGTAAAGCCGATCAGGTCCATGAAAATGCCCAGAATAAAGACATTGAGCGCGGGCATGCCCGATGGCCGCCACAGCGACCAGAAAAAAACCGACCCGATCATGATGGGCGGCAGTAGTTCCGCCGCTCCCGGCAGCCCCAGCGGGGCCGAAAGCACGATAATGGCCAGCACGGCAATAAAGCTGGGCAGAAGGTGCCGGGCCGCACTGTCGAGTCGCTGCCCGAGTGTGTCCTGTGGTTCGGGTGAAGGGTCCCACTGCATGGGGGGCATGGCGCTTATCCTTCCTGACCGGGCGACAGGAGGGTTTTGAATGGCAGGGCCAGCGGCCGGTGCGAGGGGTGCGAGAGCGGTACATGGCCCGGCGCGCCCGGCGGTTCGATTTCAGCCTGACGGAAGTCGAACACGCGTAGCATGGTGAGCTGATTCAGTCGGGCGAAAGGCTGCACCACTGGCGTGCCGGGGTGGGTGTAATGCACGGTGCCAACCGGAATACCTGCGGGGAAAGCCCCGGCCTGATCGCCCGTAACCACACGCTCTCCCTCAAGCGGGCGGGTATCCTGCGGGTAGTAGAGCAGGCGTGGCGTGTCGCTGTTGTCGCCCATCATAATGGCCGGGGCATGGCTGGATTCGAGCATGACAGGCAGCCTGCTGGAAATATCGGTAATCAGCAGCACGCGGGCCGCATGGGGGCCGACTTCCGTTACACGCCCGGCAAGGCCGTTGGCGGCCAGCGCCACGTTGCCGGTCTGGATACCGCTTTGCAGCCCGGCCACCAGCAGCACGGCACGGGCGTAAATGCCCCCGCTATCGGCCACCACACGGCCCGTGACAAAAGATGGCGAGGGTTCGGGCACCCAGTGGAGTTCGGTTTTAAGGGAATCGTTTTCGCGTGCGAGGGAAACCGCGACGTCGTACCAACGGCGCAAGGTGGCGTTTTCCGCCTCAAGCCGGCTGTTTTCTTCGCTCAGATGGCGGGCCTGACGAATACCGTTGCTAATATCGGCCACACCCGCCCGTGCGTGAGAGACCATGTTCCACAACGGGGCCAGCGTGCCCGCAACGGCCATGCGGACTTTTTCGGTCGTGCGTTTTTCAACCTGCCCCGCAATCATGACCCCCACGGACAGAAGCAGCAACGCCGGTAATACCAGCTTGCCCAGAGCCTGCCTGACCTGAATGGAAACCGGGAGCATGGAAAACGGGGATCCCTGTCTTGTGGCTGTGGCCTTTCACCCTGACGCTGCATAACGCTGCCGCGCCGTTACGGGGTGAGGTCAGTACATGGTGGTCAGCACGTCGCGCAGGCGCTTCATTTCTTCCAGCGCGCGGCCGGTGCCCATGGCTACGCAGGACAGCGCATCTTCCGCCACGGTTACGGGCAGGCCCGTAGTCAGGCGCAGCACATCGGCCAAGCGGTACAGTAGCGCGCCGCCGCCGGTCAGAACAATGCCCTTGTCCACAATATCAGCCGCGAGTTCGGGCGGGGTGTTTTCAAGCGTGACGGTAACCGCATCAATAATCTGGCTGATGGGCTCCATCAGGCTTTCCGCGATCTGCGCCTGCGAAACCGGCACTTCACGCGGGACACCGTTGATGAGGTCGCGGCCTTTGACATCCTGCCACGGGCCCTGACCTTCGTTTTCCTCAGGGATCATGGCCGAACCGATGCTGATCTTGATCCGCTCAGCCGAGCTTTCGCCAATCAGCAGGTTATGGGCCCGGCGGATGTAGGAGATGATGGCTTCATCCATCTTGTCGCCACCCACACGCACCGAGCGCGCATACACGATCCCGCCCAGCGAGATGACGGCCACTTCCGTGGTGCCGCCGCCGATATCGACAATCATGCTGCCTGAAGGTTCGGTAACGGGCAGGCCCGCGCCAATGGCGGCGGCCATGGGTTCCTCGATCAGAAACACGCGGCGTGCGCCCGCACTTTCCGCACTTTCCTGAATGGCGCGGCGCTCGACGGCGGTGGAGCCGGAGGGCACGCAGACAATGATCTGCGGGCTGGCGAAAGCCCGGCGGTTATGCACCTTGCGGATGAAGTGCTTGATCATCTCGCCCGCGACATCAAAATCCGCGATCACGCCATCGCGCATGGGGCGGATAGCCGAAATGTTGCCCGGCGTACGCCCCACCATCAGCTTGGCTTCCTCACCCACGGCCAGAAGCTGTTTCTTGCCACGGGACTCGGCAATGGCCACGACGGACGGTTCGTTCAGGACAATGCCGCGCCCCTTGACGTAAACAAGGGTGTTGGCGGTACCCAGATCAATAGCCATGTCGGCGGACATAAGACCGAGCAGACGAGAAAACATCCAGGACTCCAGGTTCGGGCGCAGGGTGTGGGGCGCAACCACGAGCGTATCAGGCCGTTTACGGTTGCGCGGGAATAGTTCTGTTCCGATTACCGGTGCGAGGCGGCGCAGACAAGGGCGCAGGGCAGGGCGCATGCGAAAAAACCGGCACGGCGTGCAGCCTGTACCGGTTTTTTGACATAAACGCCTTCTTACTCCATCCGGGCAGGCTTTTTGGGCCGTGCGAGTCAGGGGCCTGAAGGCTCAGGCACCCGGTCGGGACAGATATGTGTAAAGGTCAGACGCTCAGGGCTTCAGGGGCCGTGCGTGCGCGCTTGACCAGCAGCTTGTTGAGCGCATGCACATAGGCCCGCACGGCAGAAACAACCGTATCGGCATCCGCACCCTGACCGTCCACCAGCTTGCCGGCTTCTTCCAGCCTTACGGTGGTGCGGGCCTGTGCATCCGTGCCTTCGGTTACGGCGGCAACCGAGAACAGCGCCAGACGCGCATCATGGGCAAAAGCCGCGCGCAGGGCGTTGAAGGCAGCATCCACCGGGCCGTTACCCGTGGCGCTGGCATGGGCGGGCTTGCCGTCCACCGTCAGGTCCAGTTCCACTTCGGAAGGCTGGCCGGAAATGGAGCGCAGGCTCAGGCTGACAAAGCGGATGTGATCATGGTCGCGCGCTTCGTCATCCACCAGGGCTACGATGTCGTCGTCGTAAACAACCTTCTTGCGGTCGGCCAGATCCTTGAAGCGCGCAAAGGCGTCGTTCAGGCGCTCGTCATCCATGTTGTCATAGCCCAGCGCCCGCAGCTTGTCGCGGAAGGCGGCCCGGCCGGAATGCTTGCCCATGACCAGTGCAGAACGGGTCCAGCCCACGCTTTCGGGGGTCATGATTTCGTAGGTGGCAGCGTTTTTCAGCACGCCATCCTGATGGATACCGCTTTCATGGGCAAAGGCGTTGCGCCCGACAATGGCCTTGTTGGGCTGCACGTCAAAGCTGGTGATGGTGGCCAGCATGCGCGACACCTTCAGCAGCCCGGTCGTGTTGATGCCGGTGGTGAAGGGGTACTGGTCGTTGCGGGTGCGCAGCGCCATCACGATTTCTTCCAGCGCCGCATTGCCCGCGCGTTCGCCAATACCGTTGATGGTGCATTCCACCTGCCGCGCACCACCCCGGATCGAGGCCAGCGTGTTGGCCACGGCCAGACCCAGATCGTTATGGTTATGCGCCGAGAAAATGACCTCATGCGCGCCGGGCACGCGTTCACGCAGCATGGAAAAGATTTTTTCCATGTCTTCTGGGGTAGCGTAGCCCACGGTATCGGGAATGTTGATGGTGGTGGCACCGGCCTTGATGGCGGCTTCCACACAGCGGCACAGGAAGTCCGGCTCGGTGCGCGAGCCGTCTTCGGCGGACCATTCCACGTCATCCGTCAGGTTACGGGCCGCGCGGTTGCCCGAGGTAATCAGGTCCAGAACCGTTTCGGGCTCCATGCGCAGCTTGTATTTCATGTGCAGCGGCGAAGTGGAGATGAAGTTGTGAATACGCTTGCGCTCGGCCGGGGCCAGTGCCTCGCCCGCGGCGGCAATGTCACGCGCACCGCCACTGCGCGCCAGTGCGCAGATAACCGCGCCCTTGGTGTTGCGCGCGATTTCGTTGACGGATTCAAAATCCCCTTTCGACGCCACGGGAAAACCGGCCTCGATCACATCCACGCCCAGAGTGGCCAGGGCTTCGGCCATGCGGAGCTTTTCCGCCAGATTCATGGAAAAGCCGGGAGACTGCTCACCATCGCGCAGGGTGGTGTCGAAAATAATGACGCGATCGGCGGTCATGCGACCAAAGGAAGGATGCGTGAAGCTGGTCTGATCAGCAGACATGATGTGTTCCTGATTTATCGTATCTGGTCTGGCGTGCAGGTTTGTATGATCCTGCGCTGCTTAGCCCGCGTGCGGGCACTCTTGCGGTTTTACCCCTGGGCGCGGCGGCGCGCAGCCACCCGGATCGCTCAGGGGCTGGTAAGTCGAAGGAGCAGATCCAGACGGAAGGGCACACGGCTCCGGCCCGCGCAGGCGCGGTCATTCCAGACTTCGGAGAAGGAGCGGTGGCGAATCATGTGGTCACAATACAGGGCCGCCCTGCAAACGCAACCATAAAACGCCCGGCTCTGTCCCGGCCCTGTATTGATACTTTCGCATTGCTGGCAGGGCTTCATGCCACCCCGTGCCTGTGCAGCCTCAGGCCCTGCGCAGGCTGTGCAGTACGAACAGCATCACACCCAGCAGCACGGCGGCAAAGGTCTGGTGCACCGCACCCGCCCAGACAGGCACCACCAGCAGCAGGGTGGTAACGCCCAGCGCATACTGGATCAGCACCGCCCAGCCCAGCAGGATCAGGCTGTTCTGTGCCCGGCGGCCCAGCCCGCGTGTGCGCAGCCCCACCAGCAGCACAGCGCCGATGGTCAGGGCGGTGAGCGTGGCCAGCAGCCGGTGGTCGAACTGCACCGCCGCCTTGTTTACAAACCAGTTGAGCCAGAAGGGCGAAAGCTGGGCGTAATCGGTCGGGATCAGGTGGCCGTCCATCAGCGGGAAGCTGTTGAACAGAAAGCCCGCATGCGTGCCAGCCGTAAAGCCGCCCGCAAGTATGGTGACACACAAAAGCCCTGTCGCGCAGAAAGCCAGCGCGCGCACAATGCGGGTATCGGGGGGGTGCCGCGTGGTTTCGGGCGTGGGCCAGCGAATGGAAAAGGCCGTCCACAATATGGCGGCATACAGGATCAGTGCGGCGCTCAGATGCAGCACCAGTCGGACAGGCTCAACCGCCGTGCTGTCGGGGCGAAAACCCGATGCCACCATGAACCAGCCGATAGCTCCCTGAAGCCCGCCGAGTATGAAGAACACGAACAGGCGTACCGCCAGTGCCCGCGTGATCATGCCGCGCAGCGTAAACCATAGCAGCGGCAGCAGCAGGGTCAGCCCCATCAGGCGGCCCCAGAAACGGTGAATCCATTCCGCCCAGAAAATTTTCTGGAACCCGGCCAGCCCGAACCCTTCATGCTGGAGGTGGTATTGCGGAATGGTTTGGTACAGCGCGAACAGCCTCTCCCATTCGGCATGGGACAGCGGGGGGATCATGCCGCTGACAGGCTGCCAGTCCATGATGGACAGGCCCGAACCCGTCAGCCGGGTAACACCGCCAATGGCGATCATGCCCAGCAGCATGAAGCACAGCACGAACAGCCAGCCCGAAACCAGACGGCGGCTGGCATCGGTCATGACACCGCGCGGGGTGGTTGGGGCTGTGTTCGCCGGTGGGGTCTGCTGTGCGGGCATGGTGTCTGGTTCCGTGGCTGGTGCAGGGGCTGCCGTGTTTGCTGTGCCGGGTTTACAGCCTGCTTGCGGGGGGCTGCAAGAAGATGGTAGCGGCACGGGGGTATGGAAGATATCCCGCCCCGCTCCATCCCCCCCGTGGCAAGCGCTCTGTGGCCGCTGGTTCGGCCGTTTGCGCGGCCTTTGCTCATGCTGGTTGTACTGGCGGCAGGGGCGGTGTGGCTGCGCCACGCCCCTTGGCTTGACCAGATGCTGCACGGTGCCGGCATGATCCGCGAAGGCGTGCGGGGGCGGCTGGTTTTTGTTGTGGGGGCGGGGGTGTGGTGCGCGTTTGGCCTGCCCCGGCAGGTGGCGGCTTTTGCGGCAGGGCTGGCCTATGGCGCGCTGGAAGGGCTGGCGCTGATAACCGTGGCCTCGGCTCTGGGCAGTGTGTGCGGCTTTTACTGGGCACGCTGGGCCGGGCAGGGCCGGGTGCTGCGCGCAGGCTCGGGCCGGTTGGGAGAGTCGCTCGCCCGGCTTGATGGCGTGCTGACGGCGCGGCCTTTCCTGAGTGTTCTGACCCTGCGCCTGCTGCCTGTCGGCTCTGCCTTGCTGCTTAATCTGCTCTGTGGGCTTTCAGGGATGGCCGTGGGGCCGTTCATGTTGGCTACGGTGCTGGGTGGTCTGCCACAGAACGCCATGGCGGCCCTGTTGGGGGCTGGGGCCGGTGTGGGGGCCGTGTGGCAATATGCTGCTGCGGCAGCACTGTTCGTGCTGTCCGGGGCGCTGGGGGTATGGCTGTGGCGTAACAGCCGCGTGGCAGCGCCCTGAACATGGTTTAACCCCGCCTGCCCGGCGTTTTCGGGCCGGAGGAAATACGCCCATGCGTTCGCGGGGCTTGACGGAATGACACACCGGCGCAAAGTCGGTGTTAAGACAGACAGGGAGCATGCCTGAACATGCCAAGGCATCCGGCAAGACGGGCCCACGCGCTGGCGCTGATTGGTGCGGGGCTGCTGATCGTGACCTTTGGCGCGATGGGTATTGAACTCGGAAATGAAATGGCGCGGCACGGCGCGCTGGATCGTGAAAGCACGGCGGCGGGTAGTTATCTGCGCGGCCTGCACCACGCCACGAGCGATGCGCGGATCTGCCATTACGCGTGGGAGGCCCATCACCAGCAGGAAGATGCGGCCTGTTATGCTCAGGCTATTGGGCAACTGACGGATAGTTTGGGTGGATTCGCGGCATTCCGGGCCGTGCAGCAGCGCGAGCAGGCCGGGCGTAACGAGCCGCTCGATGCCGTGCAGGCCCAGCTTTCGGATATCAGCACATGGGCCCCTGCGGCTGAGCGCATGCCCATAGGGGGTGAGCAGGCGCTGGCCGGGCTGGATCAGAATCTGGCGGTGCTGAGCCGCGCGAGCACGCTCGATCAGGCGGACCGCGTGGCCGATATGCTCCGCAATACAAGCTGGCAGCGCAGGCTGGCGCTGCTGGGTATTCTCACCGGTGTTTTCAGCATGATTTCGGCGGGCTGGGTGCTGGACCGCTCATCGCTCGCCGCGGCACGGGCCGAGGCCTCCTCGCGCGATCTGGCGTTGCGCCTGCGCGCCACGCTGGACAGCCTGAGCCTTGGCGTTGCGGTGTTCGGGGCAGATGGCCGCCTGTGGCACTGGAACGAGCAGCTTGCCGTGGTGCTGGGGCTGGAAAAGGATTTTCTACGCACTGGCCTGCCCTACAATACCCTTAGCTCCGTGCTGGTGGTGGATGGTGTGCCCCTGCTGGAACCCATTGAGCATGTTGAGGCCAGTCTGGCCCGTAGCGAGCCCGACCCGCCGGTAATGGTGGAATGTCAGGGCACCAACGGGGCTGATCTGGAACTGTGCCGCACGGTGTTTTTTGCACCCGATGGAGCAGCGGAGCAGCGCGGCTTTGTGCTGACGGCGGCTGATATCACCATGCGTCTGCGCAGCGAGCGCGCTCTGGGCGAGGCGCAGAAGCTGCGCGCGCTGGGGCAGCTTACGGCCGGTATCGCGCATGACTTCAAAAACCTGCTGACGGTCATTCTGGGTAATCTGGAGCTGGCGGCTGAATATGACCAGCCCGATCAGGCAGAGCAGAGGCAGGAATACCTGTCCGCCGCCGCCCATGCCGGGCACCGCTCGGAAGCGCTGACCGGCCAACTCCTGTCCTTCATGCGCCGCCAGTCGGGCTCGCCCGGCTGCCTGTATCTGGGCAAGCTGTTTGCGGTGCTGGGCGGGCTGCTGGGCCGCGTTATCGGGCCGCGTATCGTGGTCGAATGCGACCATGTAATGGATGTATGGCCAGTCTGTGTGGATGCTGCACAGCTTGAAAGTGCCATTCTCAATCTGGCTATTAACGCGCGTGACGCCATGCCTTCGGGCGGCAGCCTGCGGATTATCGCGCGTAATGTCACGTTTTCGGTCAATGCGGATCTGATGAGCCTGCCGGTGGAAGAAGGGCGGGCCATGCGGGTTGTATCGGAAACGATGCCCCTGCCTGCGGGTGACTGGGTCAGGCTCGATGTGATTGATAGCGGCTCAGGCATGACGCGCGATGTCATGGACCGGCTGTTCGAACCCTTTTTCACTACCAAGCGTGAAGGCGCTGGCACCGGGCTGGGGCTGGCCATGGTTCTGGCGTTTTCGCAGCAGGCGCATGGGCGCGTTATGGTGGCCACGGGGCGTGGTATCGGTACAGAGGTTTCGCTCTGGCTGCCGCGCGGACAGATTGTGGCCTCGGAAACCACGCGCACCGAGGCAGCGGAGGCCACACCGGCGGATGCCCTGCCCGTGGGCGAAGCGCGCGCTGTGCTGGCCCGTGCCGAGCTGAGCAATGCCGGGCAGGCGGATGCCCCGAGGGCCGGAGGGGCCGTTTCCGCACAGGGCGAGCATACCCCGCCTGAGACACGCACCGCCGGACAGGCTGCGGTCTCTCGCCCTGAGCCGACCCGCAGCCTTCAGGTGTTGGTGGTAGAGGATGATGCCGTTATCCGTGACATTGTGGTGACAATCCTTGGCATGGCCGGGCATCGTGTATTTGAAGCCGGGGACGGCGAGCAGGCGTTTGATGTAGCCGCCGGTGTGGAAGGCGGGCTGGACCTGCTGGTGAGTGATATCCAGCTTCCCGGCCCGCTGGATGGCGTGACGCTGTCGCGCGTGCTGGTCGAGCGCTATCCGGGGCTGGCGGTTGTTTATATGTCGGGTGAACTCACGGCGGATTCTCCCCCGCCCCGCGGTGGGGTTGAAACCGCCTGCCTGCTGGCCAAACCCTTCCGGCGCGATGGGCTGATGGAGGCTGTCAGCATCGCGCTGGAGGCCCGCGCGGCGGGCTGAACTGCGCCGCACCCTTGCAGAATACCCCCGTGCGGGATACAGCGTTGCGGCCCTGCCGGGTGGCGGGCGGTAATGAACATGATGCCCTCTTGTGGGCCGCAGGGATGAAGGGTTGCGAGAGACCATGACGGTACGCGAAGAGATCGATCTTAAGAGTTTTATCCGGCATATTCCGGATTTTCCCAAGCCGGGTATCCTCTTTTACGATATTTCGACCCTGATGCGTAACCCCGATGCCTGGCAGATGGCCATGGGGCGTCTGGCACGGCAGGTCGCACCCCTGCGCCCGGATGTGCTGGCGGCGGTTGAATCGCGCGGGTTTCTGACGGCAGCCCCTCTGGCCGACCGGCTGGGCTGCGGTATGCTGATGCTGCGTAAGCGCGGCAAGCTGCCGGGCAAAACCGTCTCCCATACCTATGATCTGGAATACGGTTCCGACACGCTGGAAATTCAGGAAGACGCCGTGCTGCCCGGCCAGCGCGTGGTGATCATGGATGACCTGTTGGCAACCGGTGGCACGCTTTCGGCCTCGGCCACGCTGCTGCGCAAGGCGGGTGCCAATGTTGTTGGGGCCTCGGTGCTGATGGAGCTCACCGGTCTGGGTGGTCGCGCTCGCATGGATGGCGTGCCGGTCACAACCCTTATGTCCTACGAAGACTGATTGATTGCGGGTGAGGCCGGTTAGGGTGCCGGTCTTGCCCGAAAGGGTTTTTATAACGGTCTGAGGTCTGTTCCTTGTGGAGCATACCTGCCGTGCATACGCTTTTGCCCCGCTCTGAGGTAAAAGACCGGCATGGCACCTTCCACCCCGACCGACCCGGCGGGCCCCCAGCGAACCGGGTTTCCCCGCTCAGTGGGCCGGTTCTTTCAGGCGGTCGCGCTGATTGTCCGCCAGGCCCTGACGGGTGGCGGTGAGCCACGCAGGCTTGATGGCCTGCGCTGGCTGTACGCGCCTGATGCGCTGGCTTTCGGCTATGCGCTGCGCACCACCATTTCCTCGCTGATAGCCCTTGGTATTGCCCTGTGGTGGGAACTGGGCAGCCCGCAATGGGCGGCCCTTACGGTATGGATGGTGGCACAGGGCACGCGTGGCAAATCCATTGCCAAGGCGCGCTGGCACATGTTCGGCATGGTGGTGGGGATTCTCTGCGCCTTTGTGCTGGTGGGGTGCATGCCGCAATCACCACTGCTCTATATCTTCTGGGTTGCGGTGGGGATCGGGCTGTTCTGCTTTATCGGCACCCTGCTGCCGGGCCCCGCCACCATGACCAATTATCGCATTCATGGCATGCGGGCCTCGGGGTTTACCTATGCCATTATCGCGCTGGATGGTGCTGCGGCCCCGGATCAGATTTTCCAGATCGCCATGGCGCGCGCGACGTATATTACCCTTGGCATTGTGGTGGAAACCACCATTTCCTCGCTGTTCCAGTATCAGCTTGGTTCGCGCGCCAGAAACCGGTTGGCCACCAATTTTGTGCAGGCCCTCAGGGGGGCCGTACCCACCCTGCGCAGTCTGCTGGCGGGCGACCGCCGGGCGGTTCTGTCCTCGCCGGGAGTGTTTTCCACCATCGCCACCATGAGCGATCAGGTGGAGTTTGCCGAAATTGAAATGGGCACCCACCAGCATGAGGGTGACCACGCGCGCGCAGCGCTGGCGGCCATTACGGTGCTGATGTCACGCGGGCTGGAGCTTGGAACGCTCATTAATGTGCCGCAGAGCGATGGGCCGGACTATCGGCAATTAGCAGCCCGCACCGGCAGTTTTCTCAATGATCTTCCCGCGCGGCTGGAAAGTGAAGGGCCTATCGGCCCTGTGCTGGCTGATCTGGCGCATTTGCGTGCGGATAGTCGGCAACTGGCCACGGCCTGCCTCGAGCGCGAAATGGTGGCGGCCACTCACCCGCCGGTTGATCTGGATATGGAAGTCGGGCTGTCGCGGCAGGGGCAGGTGCTGCACAAGCTGGCTACCCTGCTTGATGAATTGTCGCTTGCTATCGAACAGTTTGAAATGAGCCGTAGCACCCAGCCGCATGACCAGTTCCATTACCCCATGCGCTCGTATCGTGACTGGCGCATGGCGTTTTACAATAGCCTGCGTGCCAGTGTGACGATTTTCTGTTCCGGCCTGATCTGGATTGCGACAGGCTGGCCGGATGGTCTGTTTTTCATGATGTTCGTGGCCATTGTCTGCGCGTTGTTTTCAACACTGGAAAAACCCGCTCTGGCCACACAGTCTTTTCTGCATGGTACAATCTGCGTCATTGGTCTGTGCTGCGCGCTTGACCTATGGGTTATGGCGCGCCCCTCGGTTTATGAAACACTGGCACTGGTGCTGGCCGTACCCATGCTGATCGGGGGCATGGCGTTTGCATGGGCACCACTGGCACTGGCGGCCGTGGCGTATAACCTGTTTCTGCCCATTCTGGTCAGCCCTATGAATGAAGGGCGGCTGGACGAAATCATGTATTTCAACACGGCCCTGCCGCTGTTTCTGGCCATGATGTTCTGCATGTGGATGTACCGGATCTTCCTGCCGGTTGATCCCAATGGGCTGCGATGGGACATGCGCGTGGATATTCTGCGGCGTTTGCGCAGGCAGGCCGGTTCCAGCCGCCCGATGTCCGCGCCAGAGGTTATCGGGCGGAATGTTGAAGGCTTTGTCCGGCTGTCCAGCATGGGCGCTGGCAATGATTTTGTGCTGGAGCGCTATCTGGGCGGTGTTCTGTGCAGCATGACCATTGAGCTTAATCTGCTTCGTCTGCGCAGTATTCTGGAGCGTGGCGCGCTGCCCGATGATGCCAACCGCCCTATTCGGTTGATGATGGCGCGCATGCACCGCTTTTCAGGCCGTTATGGTGGGCAGTATGGCCGCACGGCCCGGGCGGCGGGCGAGGCTGTCACGCATCTGGCTTTGCTGGAGCGCTCGGAAACCAATCTGTCTGTGCGGGTTGAAATGCTGAGCGCATTGGCCAGCCTGCGCGTGATCGAGGCTGAACTGCGCGAGAACGAGGCGTTTTTCGATGCGTCCAACCCGTATTTGGATGGCGCGCTTTCCTGAAGGTTGGCGGTGGCCCTCACGGGTTAACTGTGGCGGCTGATACTTCAGGTTCCCACTGACCAGAGCGTGTGTTTCTGGCTGCGAGCCTAATCGAGTGCCGCGTGCACGGCCTGCCGCAGGGCAGGGATCACCTGCGCGCGAAAAGCCGGAGTGCGTCTCTCCCACTGGCCTGTGCGCCATGAAGGATGGGGCAGCGGAAAGAAGCGCGGCAGGAAGCGCTCGAAATCCAGCGTGCGGTCAAAAACGCTGCCTTTGCCGAGCACATGGTTCTGGGCAAAGCCACCAACCAGCAGGGTCAGGCGGATATTGGGCAACTGGGCCAGAAGTCGCGCGCGCCACAGGGCAGCACAGGCCGGCGGGGGTGGCTTATCGCCCCCTTTTGGCTGCACGCCGGGATAGCAGAAAGCCATGGGCACAAGGGCGACACGGGTCTGGTCGTAAAAAACGTCCCGCTTCATGCCCAGCCATTCGCGCAGGCGATCTCCCGAAGCATCGTTGAAGGAAATACCGGTTTCATGCACCCGTGTACCCGGTGCCTGACTGGCAATCAGCAGCCGCGCGCGTGAATCCGCATGCACGACGGGGCGGGGTTCAAAGGGCAGAATATCGGCGCAGGCGGTGCAGGCACGCAGGGATGTCAAAAGCCCGGCCAGTTGTTCCGGCCCGGTTTCAACGCCTGTCTCGGTTTCCAGCGTGGTTTTTGGGGCTGCCCGCAGGTCTGTCGTTGTCGGCGCACTGGCTTGTGGCTGAAAGATCATGATGGGGTGGATATGTGCGGGTGGGTCTGCCGGTGCAATGGGTGGGTTTTAAAAAGCAGGCATAAAAAAACACCGCAACGTTGCCGCTGCGGTGTTTTTCAAAACCCGTCCGGTCATGGGCGAACCCATGGCCGGGAGTAGGGAGGATGCGGGTCTTACTGAGCCGCGTCCACACCTGCATGGGTCTGGGGAGCGAAGGTCCACCCTGCGCCATAAGGCTGCGGCATGAACAGGCCCCAGGTTGCCGTAGCCGCCGTGGCATTGGCCCAGCCTTCGGTCGGGATCGGCGCATTGTCCAGCCGCAGGTGCTGGATATCGGCCGCCGTCACGTTGGCAGGAGCCTTGTTGCCCCAGGCGGAGCGGATGAAGTTGACCACATCGGCGATCTGCTGATCGGACAGGATGGTCTTGTAAGCGGGCATGGCCACAGCCGAAGGAGCCCAGTTGGTGGGCGGCAGCACGCCACCAGCCACCACAACATGGGCAACCGATGTCGGGTTGTCGGTCACGACAACGGGGTTACCTGCCAGCGGCGGGAACATACGCGCCACACCACCACCATCGTTACGGTGACAGGCCGAGCACTGTTCCAGATAGATCTTGGCACCGGCATTGTCGGTCACGCTGCCTGAATCCAGCGCCTGAGCGGTGGAGGCATCATACGTGTAGTCCCCACGCGACGGGGGTACCGGCGGCATGGACTTCAGGTATTTGGCGATGGCGTGCAGATCGGAATCCGTGAAGTACTGCGTGCTCCAGCCCACCACGTCGGCCATGCCACCGAACACGGCGGAATGATCCGTACGGCCAGACTTCAGGAACGTGAACAGGTCGTCTTCAGACCAGCGACCGACACCCACAACGGGGTCGTTACGCAGGCTGGGAGCGATCCAGTTGTCGATAACGCCGCCGCCAGCCAGGAAGTCCGGGCCGCCTGCTGCGTCAAACGCTTTTTCCTGCATGGCAAAACCACGCGGTGTATGGCACGCGCCGCAATGGCCAGCGCCTGTCACCAGATATTCGCCACGAGCGATATCCGGGTCCGTACCGGGGGCCGGGGTAAAGGCCTTGGGTGCCGGAGCGAACATGGCGCGCCAGATGCTCAGCGGCCAGCGCATGGACAGCGGCCATGTGATGTCCGCTTCCTGGTTCTTCTGGGAGACCGGAGCCACGCCGTGCATGAAATACGCATACAGGGCTTTGATGTCTTCTGGCGTCATGCGCGAGAAGGAGGGGTACGGCATGGCCGGATACAGCGTGCTGCCATCCTTGCGTACGCCATGACGTACCGCTTCATCAAATTCCTGAAGCGTATAGGTGCCGATCCCGTAGGTGGGGTCGGGCGTGATGTTGGTCGAGTAGATCGTGCCGATGGGCGTCTTGATCGACAGCCCACCTGCAAATTTCTGACCGTTCAGGGCCGTGTGACAGGCCACGCAGTCACCAAGACGCGCGACATATTCACCCTGTTTGATCAGATCCGCGTCCGCCTCCTGAGCATGAGCCAGGGACGTTCCTGCCAGAAGCCCGACAGTGACCGCTCCGAGAGCGGCTTTTAGTCTGTTCATCATCATTTTTACCACTGTATTGCCTGAGTGCCGAATGACGTCATGACTGCCGGGTTATTTGGGCGCAATGCCAATGACCGGATCCTGCGGCGTTCCGCTGGCGTTCTTACGAGCGTCAACTTCGCGCTGGTACGTATCGTTCGCACGCTTGATCAGGTACTGACGGATCGATTCAATTTCGTCAGGCGTCATGCTGGTGTCGAAGCGATCCATGCCATAGGCGGTCAGAGCACCGCGGCCCACAACATTGTAGAACGCATCCTTGTGACGGATGGAGCCGGACCAACGCAGGTCGGGCAGCATGCCGGCACCTTCGCCGTTATCGCCATGGCAGGTCTGGCAGTAGGTCTGGTACTGGAAGTACCCTTTATCCACTACCTTGCTGTCGTATTCAGCAGGCGGCTTGACGGGCAGGAAGCCCAGGCTGTTCATTTCAGGCAGGGAAGCCTTGCCGTCGAGCGAGAACACAGCCACGAAGGAGTGGTTGACCGTCCAGCCCGAGGTACGGCCCATGCCGCCCATGGAAATGGGGTAGATACCGCCCCAGCCCACTTCAACCGCAACATACTGCTTGCCATTCACGCTGTAGCTGATGGGCGAAGCAATGATGCCGCTCTGTGCGTTGAACTTGAACAGGTCGGAACCGTTGGTTGCGTCGTAGGCGTGGAATTCGCCGTTGGCCAGACCCTGGAAGAGCAGGTCGCCGCCGGTGGCGAGCACGCCGCCGTTCCACGGACCCTTGTGGTCGATCTGCCACACGGTCTGCATCTTCACCGGATCCCATGCCAGCACTTCGCCGTGCAGGTCCTTCATGTAGGCCGAGCGGGCTTCTGCGTTGTCGGGCAGGCCGGTCTTGGTCATGTCCAGACCCAGGTTCCAGGAATCCGGGTGGGCCTTGAAGCCGCCGGTCTGGTTCTTGTAGCCGAACGGAATCTGGTGCGCGGGCAGGTAGATCAGGTGCGTGCGGGGGCTGTAGGCCATCGCCATGAAGTTATGTGCACCGAGCGGGCCGGGAATACCGTACCAGAAGTTGCCGTTGAGCGTCCACAGACCTTCGGGGTTGTAGATCGGACGGCCGGTCAGCGGATCAAGGCCGCTGGCCCAGTTCTCGTAGGTGTAGTTACGGCCGGCGAGGAATTCACCCGTCTTGGCGTCGAGAATGTACAGGAAGCCGTTCTTGGGCGCATGCACGATCACGCGGCGGGTTTCGCCGTTGACGGGCATATCGATGGTCATGATCTGCTGGACTGAGGTGTAGTCCCACTGATCCATCGGCGTTTCCTGGAAATGCCAGACATATTCGCCGGTTTCAGGCTTAACGGCGACAATGCTGCCTAGGAACAGGTTGCTGCCAATGCCGCCGGAGCGGTATTTGTAGTTCCAAGGAGAGCCGTTGCCTACGCCCAGATAGACCAGATCGGCCACCGGATCATAGATTATGGAGTCCCAGACGGTGCCGCCACCGCCCTGCTGTACCCATGCACCCTTCGGGTCCCAGGTCTTGTAGGCTTTGTCCATCAGCGTCTTGTCGGACACTGCATGGTCAGGCTGGTTCTTGTTGTTGGGAACCGTGTAGAAGCGCCATTTCAGCTTGCCGGTCTCGGCATCGAAAGCGGAAACAAAGCCGCGCGCACCGAATTCCGCACCGCCATTGCCGATCAGCACCAGACCCTTGACCACGCGCACAGCGCCGTCAACAGTGTAGGAGCGCTGCTTGCCCAGTGAGGCTTCCGGCGGGATGGTGTTGACTTCCCAGACCTTCTTGCCGGTCTTGGCGTCCAGAGCGATCATACGGCCGTCGAACGTGCCGAAGAACACCTTGCCATTCCAGTAGCCAGCACCGCGGTTTACGGTGTCACAGCAGCCTTTGTCGGCAATGTTGCCGGGCACCTGCGGGTCGTATTCCCACAGCAGCTTGCCGGTGGCCGCGTCGAGGGCTTTCATTTTGGACCAGTTGGTGGTGGCATACATGATGCCGTCCACGACCAGCGGCGTGCCTTCCTGGCCGCGATTGGTATCAAAATTGTAATACCAGGCCAGTTTCAGGTTGCCGACATTGGCGCGGTTGATCTGATCCAGCGGGCTGTAGCGCTGTTCGCTGTAGGTGCGGCCATAAGTAAGCCAGTTTTCGGGATGCTCATCCGCGTGAATGATGGCTTCCCCCGTGTCGCCCAAGGTATCGGCGTGGGCAGGGAGGGCCACGCAGGGCAAGGCGGCGGCGCAGAGTGTTCCGGCCGCGAGAATTCCTTGCAGCGAACGTCTCTTGGCGGAGGCGGGGCGGGTCATGCGTTCATGTCCTCGACTGGTGTAAAGGTGAGGAAAAAATAATAGCCGGTGGTCCGGTTTCTGACACATCAGCCAAGGCGTGAGCGGGATGTCAATCACGCGCCGCGAATAGCTGCCCTTTCCGGGGCGGATAATTTGCAGGTCTTACAGGGCGGTAGGGGCATGACGGCGGCGTGAGGTGATGGCGATCCGCACGATAATGTTGTTGTTATAACAATTCTGGATCAGGTCTGAAACAGTTAGTGAAAGGGTAGTCAGCTTCCTTTTCCAAGGATAGCGGATCGTGGTTTTTTCCTGAACTGAACACAGTGAATTCGTAGAGTTCCTCCTGATCGGGGCAGGTGGCATAATGGATGGACAGCCAGTGGTTAACCTCTTCCACGGGGGCTGTTGCAACATCCGCCAGCGGCACGGCCAGGGGGGTATGTGGGGGGGGCGGAGTGAGCCCCGCCCGGCGTGCGGCAGCACGGATTTTCACGGAAAGGTGATCTGTTTCAGACCCCTGTACGAGAGCCGCCAGCAAGATTCGGCGTTGTCTTTCCACAAGAGTGAAGCCGGTATGGCGCAGGCGGATAGGCTGCCTCAGACGCAGTACCAGCAGCCCGTGATCCAGCTCTTCCATGGCGGTGGGCGAGACAACCTGACCCAGTGTGACCAGTGGCAGGGCCAGCGTAGGGGCAGGCCGCCATGTTTTGGAAGGGAAAAAACCCTGCAACGTGCGGAAAAACTCGGTCATTTCGGGGGGAATGGCAAGACCTGCGATCAGGAACATGGCAACACCGTGGGGCTTGTATAAAGGGGGCGGCGCACGAGGCCGCGTCGGGCAGGGAGAGCCATTCCTGCCTTAATGTTATGCCATACACGCTTCCCACCCTTGACGTGGGGGAAATGCAACCACAAGTATGAAACAGAACCGGCCAGTCCGGACAAGGAGAAGAGCATCATGTCGTTTAGTCGGGATTACCGTTCCCCTGCCTCAGCATCCGGATGGAACGCGCAGGCCAGCGTGGATGCCGGACTGCGATCCTATATGCTGCGCGTCTATAACTGGATGGCGTCCGGTCTGCTGCTGACCGGTATCGTGGCGTATGTCATTGCCAATACAAGCCTCAGCGGCCTGTTTTTCCAGCAGGTCATGGTGCCTTCGGGCGCGCTGATGCTGCGGCCGACGCTCCTTGGTGATCTGGCCATGCTGTCGCCGCTGGCCTTCGTGCTTGTCATGTCCTTTGGTATTAACCGGCTTTCGCTTCAGGGCGCGCAGATGCTGTTCTGGGCGTTTGCAGCGGCCATGGGGGCGAGCCTGAGCAGCATTTTTGCTGTGTATACCGGCACCTCCATCATGCGCGTCTTTCTGGTGACGTCCTGCATGTTCGCCGCTACATCGCTGTGGGGCTACACGACCAAAGCCAACCTGATGCGCTTCAGCTCCTTTATGATGATGGGCCTGTTCGGCCTGCTCATTACCGGGCTGGTGAACATGTTCCTGCACAGCGCTACCGTCTATTATCTTTATAGCGCGGCCGGGGTGCTGATCTTCACCGCCTTCTGTGCTTTCGATGCGCAGCGTATCCGCATGACCTATATGCAGGTTGCCGCTTACGAAAGCCCGGAGATGATGAGCAAGCGCAGTGTTTATGACGCGCTCAACCTCTACCTGAACTTTATCAACCTCTTTCAGTTCATGCTGCAGTTCATGGGTGTGCGCAATTCGGGGGACTGATTTTCGCCCCTGATACCATCACCTTCCCGCGCAAGGGGATGCTGATAACCCGGCCTTTCGAGGCCGGGTTTTTTTGTGCCCGAAGGTATGCCTGAAATGAATGCTGATATGTCTAATCAGAATGGGGAGTGGAGTGGTCCTGATGGTGGGCGGGAGTGTTGTAACGAAAACGAGAGCGCGTATCTGTGGTGGGTAATCAGAAAAACAGAGCTAAATTTTGCCATTATCTGATTTCCCGCCACCTCCCCCCTTCATCGGCGTACCTGTGGGGTACGAGCAATGTAACGGCACCGGTATGATATAACGAGTGGCAAGGACTTGTGACGAAAGGCAGATGGAACTTTTCTGACGTTTGAGAATCAGCCTGTAGGGAATAAGGTGCGTCCATGGCGTTGCTGTCATGGTTCGTTCTGCCATGTCGTGTGCCCCGTTTGCCTGCCTTTTTGCGCGGGCAGGCGGGTTTGTGGCGTGAGTAAGGGCGGAATATGTCCGTGGCGCGGTTTTTCTTGCCGTTGTCAGGCTTCTATGGCAGCAGGGCAAGGAGTCTTATGAGGCTATGTTGATGTCAGAACCAAGAGGCGTGCGATGAAAAACAAGTTACTGGCGAGACTGGCGCGATTGGGCGGCCTATCGTCAGCGTTGCTGCTTGCGGGGTGTGAACTGGACGTTCTCGACCCGAAAGGCCCGGTGGGTGAGGGCGTCAAGTCCCTGATCACCACCTCCGTGATCGCGATGCTGATTGTTGTGGTGCCGACGATTATTCTGTCTCTCGTGTTTGCCTGGCACTATCGCCAGTCCAACACCAGCGCGGAATACCTGCCGAAATGGAGCCACTCCAACAAGATTGAAGTGATCATCTGGGGCGTTCCGTCCCTGATTATTCTGTTTCTGGCAGTGATCACCTATCAGACCTGTCACTCCCTTGACCCCTACAAGCCGCTTGAGGCTGAAGCCAACACCAAGCCTCTGCACGTGCAGGTGGTGGCGCTGGACTGGAAGTGGCTGTTTATCTATCCGGAGCAAGGGATTGCCACGGTCAACCAGCTGGCCATGCCGGTCAACACCCCGGTTGATTTTGACATCACCTCTGACTCCGTCATGAACTCGTTCTTCATCCCACGCCTTGGTTCCATGATTTACGCAATGGCGGGCATGCAGACCCAGCTTCACCTGATGGCCAGTGAGCCGGGTGACTTTGCTGGTGAATCCGCCAACTACAGCGGTCGCGGCTTCTCTGATATGCGGTTCCATGCTCTGGCGATGGGCAATGATGAATTCAACGCCTGGGTCGAGAAGGTTCGTTCTTCCTCTGAAGAGCTGGATGGACAGACCTACCCGAAACTGGCCGCGCCTAGCGAGGCGAACCCTGTCGAATATTTCGCGCACGTTGAACCCGGCATGTTCAACACGATCGTAGCCAAATACAACAACGGCATGATCATGGACAAAAGCACCGGCAAGATGATCCAGGTGCAGCAGTCCGCGATGTCCGACATGAATATGAAGGAATAGGATCTATGCTAGGGAGACTATCGCTTTCGGCCATCCCGTTGGATGTGCCGATCCTAGTAGGTACGTTCATCGGCGTTCTCATTGTCGGTGTCGCGGTACTGGGACTGATTACCTATTACGGCAAGTGGGGCTACCTCTGGAAAGAGTGGTTTACCTCTGTCGATCATAAGCGTCTGGCTGTCATGTACATTGTACTGGCGCTGGTTGCTCTGGCCCGCGGTTTTGCGGACGCCATCATGATGCGTACCCAGCTTGCGCTGGCCTATGCCGGTAACCCCGGTTACCTGCCCCCGCATCACTACGACCAGATCTTCTCCGCTCACGGGACGATCATGATCTTCTTCCTGGCCATGGCGTTCATGACCGGTCTGTTCAACTTCATTGTGCCGCTCCAGATTGGCGCACGTGACGTGGCTTACCCGTTCCTGAACAACCTGAGCTTCTGGATGACGGCTGTTGCGTTCATGCTGGTGAACGTCTCCCTGTTCATTGGTGAGTTCTCGCAGTGCGGCTGGCTGGCTTATCCCCCGCTGTCCGAAATGCAGTTCAGCCCTGGCGTGGGTGTTGACTACTATATCTGGGCGATCCAGATCTCTGGTGTTGGCACGCTGCTGACCGGTGTTAACTTCTTTGTCACCATTGTTAAGATGCGCGCTCCAGGCATGACCTGGCTGAAGATGCCCGTGTTCACATGGACGGCGTTCTGCTCCTCCATCCTGATCATGGCGACCTTCCCCGTGCTGACGGTTGCTGTTGCCCTTCTGGGTCTGGACCGTTACTTCGGTATGCACTTCTTCACCAATGATGGTGGCGGCAACCAGATGCTGTACCTGAACCTGATTTGGGCTTGGGGTCATCCGGAAGTTTACATCCTTGTTCTGCCTGCCTTTGGTGTGTTCTCCGAAGTGGTGCCTGCTTTCTCCGGCAAGCCGCTCTTCGGTTACAAGACCATGGTCTATGCAACCTGCTCCATCATGGTGCTGTCGTTCCTTGTGTGGGTGCATCACTTCTTCACCATGGGCGCTGGTCCGGACGTGAATGCCTTCTTCGGCATCGCAACCATGATCATCTCCATCCCGACCGGTGTTAAGCTCTTCAACTGGCTGTTCACCATGTATAAAGGTCGCATCCAGTACCATGCTTGCATGTATTGGGCTGTTGGCTTCATGGTGGTGTTCACCATCGGTGGTATGACCGGTGTGATGATGGCCATCCCCGGTTCCGACTTTGTGCTGCATAACAGCCTGTTCCTGATTGCCCACTTCCATAACGTGATTATCGGCGGTGTGTATTTCGGTTACATCTGCGGCATGAACTTCTGGGCTCCCAAGGTTCTGGGCTTCAAGCTGAATGAAGCATGGAGCAAGCGGGCGTTCTGGTTCTGGCTGGTTGGCTTCTACTTCGCGTTCATGCCGCTGTATGTCCTCGGCTTCGAAGGCATGACCCGTCGTATGAACCACTATGACAACCCGGCCTGGTATCCCTGGATGCTGGTTGCTGAAGTGGGCGCGGTTCTGATCCTGCTGGGCATCGTGTGCCAGCTGGTGCAGCTCTATGTCTCCATCCGCGACTGCAACCTGCCGGAAAACCGCGACGTTTCGGGCGATCCCTGGAACGGCCGTACGCTGGAATGGTCCACCTCTTCTCCGCCGCCTGTGTATAACTTTGCCATTGTCCCCCATGTGCATTCGATCGATGCGTTCATGCACGACAAGGAAAACGGCATTGATACGCGTCAGGCTGGTGCTCAGTACGAGGCGATCCATATGCCCAAGAACACGGTGGCCGGTATTGCGGCGGGTCTGTTCGCCCTGATCTTCGGCTTTGCCGCGGTGTGGTATATCTGGTGGCTCGCAGTGGTTGGTCTGATTGGCGTAATTGCCACCGTGATTGCCCGCAGCGCGAACAAGGATGTGGATTTCTACATTCCCGCCGAAGAGGTTGCCCGGATCGAAAACGAGCACACCCGTAAACTGATGGCACAGGCAGCTGAATAATGGCACACGATACAACTGTTCAGACCGCGGGCCACGACGAACACCATCACGAATCTCCGGTGGTGTTCGGGTTCTGGGTCTATCTGATGACGGACTGCATCATTTTCGGCTCTCTGTTCGCCGTTTTTGCAGTCCTGCGGAACCAGTTCAACGGCGGTCCTACGCCGCATGAACTGTTCGAGTTCGGTGGGCTTGGGCTGGAAACAGCCCTGCTCCTCGTCTCTTCCATCACCTACGGGTTTGGCATGATTGCCGCCCACAAAAACCAGATCAGCCAGGTTATCCTGTGGCTTGGTGTCACGTTCCTGCTGGGTCTGGGCTTTGTGGGTCTGGAAGTGCGTGAATTCGCACACATGATTGCCGAAGGGGCTGGCCCGGATCGCAGTGCGTTCCTGTCTGCCTTCTTCACGCTGGTCTCCACGCACGGTCTGCATGTTTCATGCGGCCTGATCTGGATCCTGACGCTGATGGTTCAGCTGATGGGCACGACCGAGATCCCTGAACGCATGATGAACAAGCTCACCTGCCTGAGCCTGTTCTGGCACTTCCTGGATATCGTGTGGATCTGCGTTTTCTCCTACGTCTACCTGGCGGGCATGATCTGATGAGCACACAAACAAACTCCTCCGGCGAAAGCCACGGCAGCGTGTCATCGTACCTGATCGGTTTCGTTCTCGCTGTTGTTCTTACGGTTCTGTCGTTCCTTGTGGTTTCGACCCACAGCCTGTCCCCCATGGGCACGCTGGCCGCTCTGTCCATGCTGGCTCTGGTTCAGGTTCTGGTGCATCTGCACTACTTCCTGCACATGGGCGGCTCGTCCGAGCAGCGCTGGAACAACATCTGCTTCGTGTTTACCGTCGCTTTCGTGACCATCCTGATCGTGGGCACGGTGTTCATCATGACGAACACCACCATGCACATGATGTCACGCTGATCAGGCATTAGCCTGATCACCCTTTGCGAAGGGTGATGTGAACATGGCGAAACCCCCGGAGTCTTAGGGCTCCGGGGGTTTTTGCGTTTGGGGGGGGCGGTGGTCTGTAAGGTTGTTAGTCTGGCGTGCTGACTTGCCAGATGGTTCTATGGGGCCCGCTCATGCGGCAGGGTATTGCCACCAGACAGAGGTGGCTCCCGTTCTTGCTGCGAGCGGCTTGTGGGTGGTTTTGCCTCGTGATGGCGCGCAGGGGCTGCTGGGCGTTTGTGCATAAAAAAATGGCGCCGGGAAAAACCGGCGCCATTCTTCATGTCTGCTACTGGCTGTTGTGGTGCCTGAGCACCACGGGCAATCCGTTGCCCAAGGTCCTGATCGGGGTCCCTGGGCCGGGGGCTCAGCCTTTCTGCGGTTCGGGAGAAAGAAGGTCGGCCTTGTTGGGCTTGTCCTTCCATTCTTCCGCATCGGCCGGGGGCGTGCCCTTGCGGGTGATGTTCGGCCACAGGCTGGCATATTTGGTGTTGATTTCGGCCCATGCGGCCGAGCGGTCATCACTATCGGGGAAGATGGCTTCAGCAGGGCATTCCGGTTCGCACACACCGCAATCGATGCATTCGTCGGGGTTGATCACCAGGAAGTTTTCACCAGCGTAGAAGCAGTCAACGGGGCAGACTTCCACACAGTCCATGAATTTGCAGCGGA
>NZ_JBDNWF010000028.1:0-34121 GCF_047721125.1 Acetobacter papayae
GGCCGTACCTCCGCCGCCGCAGGCGGAGCCTGAGCCGCTGCCCGACGACCCGCTGCCCCCCAAGGCGGAGGAACCCTCGCCCGAGGCTGTCAAAACGCCACCTTCGCCGCCTGCACCGGTCAAGCCGTCGCCCATGGTGGCGCCGCCTGCCCCTATTACGCAGCAGGCCGATCAGGTGCCGGACATGGTGGTGCCCTCGCACATCACCCAGCCGAACAAGGTCAAGAAATCCGTGCCGGACACGCATTCGCTGCTGGCAACGCTTGATGCCTTCCGCACGGATCAGAAGCAGACCCACCCGCCCAAGGCGCGTGCAAATCCGCTGGCAGGCGGTTCGCCCGGCGGTGGTGGTTCGCCCGTTGGTAATATTGTCGGCAGCCTGAGTGTTGGCCAGCAGAAAGCCATCGGCGCACAGGTACGCCGCTGCTACACCGAGGATACGGCAGCGAAGGATTACGCCACTTTTGTCGCGCATCTGGTGGTGACGGTCGATGGCACGGGTGAGGCGCGTATCGTGCAGTTCTCGCCGGAAACCCAGGCGCGTATGGACGCGGATTCATCATACCGCGCACTGGCCGAGCGAGCCCGTGCCGCCGTGCTGAATCCGACCTGCGCCAAACTGCCCATTCCAAAGGAACTGCTCGGGCAGACCCAGCAGTTGAAATTTGTGTTCAGGCCTTGAAAATCAGGCCAGAGGGAGGACAAAACATGCTGAAAAGTACCCGGCCTCTTATTTCCGATCAGGAAGCCGATCTGCTTGCGAGCAGCCTGCGCCGTCGCACGCTGCTGGGCGGCGGTCTGGCTGCTGCTGGAATTCTGGCCGTGCCGCTTGAAGGGACTGCTCGCGCGGCGACTTCGGGGGCCGAGGCTGAAATCACCGTCGATCAGGCGCGTACGGCTCCTATCCCCATTATCGTGCCTGACCTTGGTTCAGGGCTGGGGCAGCAGATCGCACAGGTGCTGACCAACGACCTGAACACCACAGGGCTGTTCAAGGTCATTCCCGGTGGGGCCAATGCAGGCACGCCCGACTTTGCCGCCGCCAAGGCCATGGGTGCCCATGCGCAGGTGACGGGTAGTGTTACGGGCAGCGGCTCGTCCGTGCGGGTGGAAATCCGCCTGTGGGATGTGCTGGCGCACCAGCAGATTCAGGGCACGGCCTACACCACCTCGGCAGCCAACTGGCGGCGTATCGCCCATATTGTGGGCGATGTGATCTATGAGCGCATGCTGGGCGAAAAAGGCTATTTCGATACCCGCATCGCCTTCATTTCGCGTAACGGCCCCCGTGGGCGCCAGACCACGCGGCTCGCGATCATGGATCAGGATGGGGCGAACTGCCGCATGCTGACGGCAGGCCGCTGGCTGACCCTGACGCCGCGCTTCAGCCCCACGCGGGATGAAATCGCGTTCATGTCCTACGCCAATGACCGGCCGCGCGTGTATCTGTTCAACCTCAGCACGGGGCGGCAGCGGGTTCTGGGCGACTTCCAGGGCATTTCCTTCGCACCGCATTTCTCACCCGATGGGCATACGGTTGTGTTGTCGGTCACGCGCAATGGTGGGTCCGACCTGTATACGGTCGACCTGTCCTCAGGCGTGCGGCGGCAGATCACGGCATCCGGCGCGATCGACACCAGCCCCAGTTTCAGCCCTGACGGCTCGCAGATCGTGTTCAACTCCGACCGTGGGGGGGCGCCGCAGCTCTACATCATGCCTGCTACGGGTGGCGCTGCACGTCGTATTTCCTACGGGCAGGGCACGTATGGCACGCCGGTATGGTCGCCCCGTGGGGACCTGATTGCCTTTACGCGGATTGCCAACAACGCCTTCTCGCTCGGTGTCATGGCACCGGACGGCACGGGCGAGCGGATCATGACCGAAGGCTTTACCGTGGAAAACCCGAGCTTCTGCCCCAACGGGCGTGTGCTGGTCTATTGCCGCCAGACACGGGCCGGGGCCGGTGGTAGCGGGTTCAGCTCCGGGATCGGCATGGTGGACATTACCGGCTTTAACGACCGTGTGGTGTCCACGCCCGAACAGGCGTCTGATCCCACATGGTCGCCGCTGAACGGCTGAGCCACAATATTTTTGTGCCTTGGAGTCTCCACGCCGTGTGCGTGAGAGACGACAGGGCCAGAAAATGGCGGTAGAAAGCCGTACAAAACTACGTGAGTTCAAAGGGATGAACACAGGTTTTCCCTCAGGACTGTGTCGTTTCGGTATCAGTATTGTCATGCCAGTCATGACAAATTGAAATGGAACTTGACCCCGCCGATAAGCTATGGCTTAGGGCGAATTGGTCTCCAAAATTCGTCGGCTCTTCGAAGGGATTCGCAGAGGAGCTGGAGGGTGCGAGGGGATACAAGGTTATTAACTCTTTTTTCTCCGAATAGCTCCCTTTTGGGGCTAGTTCTCAGGATCCGACACATGAGACTGAAAGTTGTTGCCGCGCTTGGTATGGTTGCTCTTCTGTCAGCCTGCGCGAATGAAAAGGCGAACACCGGCGCCTCTACGGGTGCGAGCATGCCGTCTGGCCCGGTTCCGGGCAGCGAAGCTGACCTCGTTGCCAATGTTGGCGACCGCGTGTTCTTTGATCTCAACAAGAGCGGCCTGAAGGACGACGCAAAAGCCACCCTGCAGAAGCAGGCTGACTGGATGGCGAAGTATCAGCAGGTTAACGTTGAAGTCGCTGGTAACTGCGATGACCGCGGCACCGAAGAATACAACATCGCCCTGGGCCAGCGCCGCGCCAACGCCGCGCGTGACTTCCTGGTGTCCAAGGGTGTGACGTCTTCGCGCATCTCCACCATTTCCTACGGCAAGGACCGTCCCACGGCTCTTGGCGACAACGAGGAAGCATGGGCGCAGAACCGTAACGCCATTACCTCCGTTAAGTAAGAATTTCAGTATTTCTGAATTTCTGATCTGATCGGCTGACAGGCCGGGCCCCAAAGGCCCGGCCTGTTTTGTTTTTTACGTACTTGATTTTGCCGGGCACAATGGTGAAATCCTTGCCCGACAGGAAAGCAAGCGAGAGGTTCCCATGAAGGCCAGAGTCATGACAGGGCAGGGTGCGCGACAGGGTTTGGCGGCGTTGGGTGTGGTGGCATTGCTGGCCACGACAGCACCCGCAGGCTGGGCGCAGGATGTTTCCAGCCGTGAAGGCATTGCCTTGCAGAATCAGATTCTGGCGCTCAGGCAGGAACTCGAACAGGCTCAGTCCGCACGGGGCGGCGATAGTGCTCTCCCGGTCGCGTCCACGGGCGGGACAGCGGCCAATGGGGATCTGGTTTCCCAGTTGCTGGAGCGTGTCAGCACGCTGGAGCAGCAGCAGCGCGACATGCGCGGCGAAATCGACCAGTTGACCAACGACCTCCAGCAAAAGACCGCAGCACTCGCCAAGCAGATTGGCGATAACCAGTTTGCTGCCCAGAATGGTGGCGGTGGTGCCGCCGCCGGAGCCGCGGCCTCCACGGCTGCGAGTGCGGCCCCGGCCCCGGCCGCGAGCGCGCCCACCACGCCTGATGACCTGCTCAAGGCGGGCAAGGCCGCACTGGTCAAGAAAGACTACGATACCGCGCATGATAATGCGCAGGCCGCTCTGCAACATGCCAAGGGCGCTTTCAAGGTGGATGCGCAGTTCCTGCTGGCACAGTCTCTCGCGGGGCAGAAGCAGTATCGGCAGTCGGCTCTGGCTTATTACGAGGCCTACAGCCTTTCGCCCAAAAGCACCCGCGCGCCGGATGCCCTGCTTGGCGTTACCGCAACGCTGCTGGCGCTGGGTGACAAGAAAGCCGCCTGTCAGGCTCTGGGCAAACTGCATGCCGAATTCCCCGACCCGGCCAAGCGTGTGAGCAATGCGGCGGATATTTACGGCCAGCGTGGCGGATGCGGCTAATGGCCGTTTTGGCGCATAGGTTTGGGGGGTAGTGGTATTTCCGCCCTGTTTGCGGGGCGGCCTGTTTTTTCCGGGCAGGCCGTCTGCCCCCAGTGGTTTTCCAAGCATATGGCGCGGCTGGGCCCGTTTGTTGAGGATACGCCCGGCCAGCCACCCGTAGCGCTGGCGGTTTCCGGTGGGGGCGATAGCCTGTGTCTGGCATGGCTTGCAACCCGGTGGCGGCGCAACCTGCTGGCTTTTGTGGTTGATCACGGATTGCGGGCGGAATCAGCCGCCGAGGCAGCTCTGACCCTTGAGCGCCTGCGCGATATGGGCGTGCCCGCGCAGATATTGACCCTCAAAAACCTCCAATATGGTCCGGGCATTGCGCACCGTGCGCGTGATGCGCGTTACGCTGCCTTGCGTGCCGCATGCCGGGCACAGGGGTGCCTAGACCTGCTTTTGGGCCATCAGGCCGATGATCAGGCTGAAACTGCTTGCATGCGGCAGGCAGCGGGCAGCGGGCCAGACGGGCTGGCGGGCATGGGCTGGATCAGCCTGCTGCCAGACCTGCGGCTGGTGCGACCTTTACTTGGGGTTTCACGGCTGGCCCTGCGCAATACCTTGCGGGCTGCCGAGCTTGAATGGGTGGATGACCCGTCCAATGAAGACAGGCGTGCCGAGCGGGTGCGCATACGCCACCAGCTTGCCGATGAAGGCCTGCGGGAAAAATTCTGGTGTCTGGCCATGGAGGCCGGGGCCGGACGCATGGCGCGGGAGGCTACACGTGCCGAGGCAGCGGCCCGCACGGTAGCCGTGCTACCACAGGGCTGGGCGCGGCTGGGCGAGACTCTGCCTGAACCCGCACTGCTGGCAGCGCTGATCCGCTGCATAAGCGGGCATGTTTACCCGCCTGCCCCTGCGGCTGTGGACCGGCTATGCTCTGTAGTGCGGGAGAATGCGCAGGGCGGCGCAGCGTTTGCCGGGGCCACACTGGCGGGCACGCGGTTGGTGCACTGGCGCGGGGCGTGGTGGCTCACGCGTGAGGCTGCGGCCATGGCCGCGGGCATGCCTGCGCGTGAGGGCGCGGTATGGGACGGGCGCTTTACCCTGCACTTCCCCAAGCACACTCGTGATGCTGATACGGCGCGGTATGGGGCGGAGCCCCACGGGTTGTGTGTGGCGGCAGCGGGGCTGGGTCTGCCACGCGCGGCACGGCAGGGCTGGCCTGCTGCTTTCTGCGCCACGTTGCCTGCTTTGTGGTGGCGCGGCGTGCGGGTAGCTGTGCCCGCGCTGGGCTGGGTTGCCCCGCAGGAGCGCGCGGCCTGCGAAGGTTTACTGCCTGCGGGCATTCCGGGTGCGAATGCGCCAAACGGGGGCGCGCGAAGCCGGACGGAGCCGCAAGCCGGTGAGTCGCAGGGGGATGTGCCGGGGCCTGCCGGGCTGAAAAATGCCGGGCCGGAGCCGATCTGGGCGGGCGCGCGGTTCTTTTTTACCCCGCCCGCATCCCTCAGTGGCGGTGGGTTATATGGCTGTCTGTCTGGTGATGAGGGGTATAATATTTGCCCATGGCCCTAGGAATGGCGGCGTTCGTACCCATTTACAGGGAGGAGAGGTTGCTTTTTCTGAGCATGGGCGGGCAAGATACAGCACAGGGCGCGCTCTCGCTCTAGAACTATGGATACTCGGGCACGATGAATAATTTAGGCCGCAATCTGGCGCTGTGGGTCAGCATCATTCTGGTGCTCCTCCTGCTTGTGAACATGTTCCAGCCCGGAAGTGCTCAGCACGCCGCGCAGCAGCTCGCCTATTCCGACTTTGTCGCGGATGTGGATGCAGGGCATGTGCGCTCGGTGGTGATGCAGAACCACAATATTTCCGGCACGCTCAAGGATGGCACGGCGTTTGAAAGCTACGCGCCGGATGATCCCTCGCTTGTCTCGCATCTGGTGAGCAAGGGGGTTGAGGTCTCGGCCAAGCCGCTCGATCAGGATGGCAGCCCGCTGCTGCGCTATTTCCTGAACGCGCTGCCCATTCTGCTGCTGGTGGCCGCATGGCTGTTCATGATGCGCCAGATGCAGGGTGCCGGTGGCCGCGCCATGGGGTTTGGCAAGTCACGCGCCAAAATGCTGACCGAAAAACATGGTCGCGTAACGTTTGACGACGTGGCCGGTATTGACGAGCCCAAGGCCGAGCTTCAGGAAATCGTCGATTTTCTGAAAGACCCGCAGAAATTCACCCGCCTTGGCGGCAAAATTCCCAAGGGCGTGCTGCTTGTTGGTCCGCCCGGCACGGGTAAGACCCTGCTGGCCCGCGCCATTGCTGGCGAAGCCAATGTGCCGTTCTTCACCATTTCCGGTTCGGATTTTGTGGAGATGTTCGTGGGCGTTGGTGCCTCGCGCGTGCGCGACATGTTCGAGCAGGGCAAGAAAGCCGCGCCGTGCATTATCTTTATCGACGAAATCGACGCCGTGGGCCGCCATCGTGGTGCAGGCATGGGCGGCGGTAACGACGAGCGCGAGCAGACTCTCAACCAGATGCTGGTGGAGATGGACGGTTTTGAAAGCAATGAGGGCGTGATCCTGATTGCCGCCACCAACCGCCCGGATGTGCTCGACCCCGCATTGCTGCGCCCCGGCCGGTTCGACCGGCAGGTGGTGGTGCCTAACCCCGATGTTTCGGGGCGCGAGAAAATCCTGCGTGTGCATATGCGCAAGGTGCCGCTGGCGGCTGATGTTGACCCGCGTATCATTGCCCGTGGCACGCCCGGTTTCTCCGGGGCTGATCTGGCCAACCTGATTAACGAGGCCGCACTGTCGGCGGCCCGTCTGGGGCGGCGCACCGTGTCCATGCGTGAGTTTGAAAACGCCAAGGACAAGGTGCTCATGGGTGTCGAGCGTCGTTCGCTGGTCATGAGCGATGAGGAAAAGAAGCGCACCGCCTATCATGAGGCAGGGCACGCCATTACCGCCGTGCTGGTGCCCGAGAGCGAGCCTATCCACAAGGCCACCATTATTCCGCGTGGTCGGGCGCTGGGTATGGTCATGCGTCTGCCTGAGGATGACCGCCTGTCCATGAGCCGCAACAACGCCATTGCTCATCTGGTGGTCGCCATGGGCGGTCGCGTGGCGGAGGAAGTCGTTTACGGCAAGGACAACATCTGCAACGGCGCGATGGGTGATATCAAAATGGCCACCCGCGTTGCCCGCAGCATGGTGACCGAATGGGGCATGAGCGAAAAGCTGGGCATGATCGCCTATGTGGATGATGATCAGGGCGGTGGCTTTTTCGGCGGCCAGAGCCGTAACTTCTCCGAAGAAACGGCGCGCGAGATCGACGAGGAAATCCGTCGTCTGATCGAAGATGCCTACGAACAGGCCCGCAACTACCTGCATGGTCATGTCGATCAGTTGCACAGTCTGGCGAACGCCCTTTTGGAATATGAAACCCTCTCGGGCGAGGAAATCCGCCAGATCATGCGCGGTCAGCCGATCGAGCGGGCTGAGGAAGACGAAAAAGGCCCGATCAACCGCCGCGCTTCGGTACCGCAGGTTGGGGCGGGGGATGAAACGCCATCCGCTCCCGTGGTGGATGAAGGTTCCCAGACCATGCCCCAGCCCGGCTAAAGCCGCGTAAGGGGCTGGCCTATCTGGTTGACTGAGTAAAAAATATATCGGCCCGGTCAGGGTGCTTCATCAGAAGCATGCTGGCCGGGCCATTGTGTTTATGGCGCAAAAAAACGGAGTAACGGACATGGGCCAGTGGCATCGGTTGGTGGAACCCATGGGCCTGCTGTATGGCGATGCAGCAGTGGTGGCCGTAAGGCAGGGCAGGGCGCTGTGGCTTATGGGGGGCACGGCTGCGTTTTCAGTCGTCCGGCTGATTGAGGGCGCGCAGATTTCTGACCCGCTGCCGGTAGGTGATGTGCCTGCGGACTGGCAGGGTGTGCTGGCGCGGCTGGTTGCTCCGGTGCCGGATGCAAACCTGCCCGCAGGCGCGCAGGTCATGGGCATACTCAATGCAACGCCAGACAGTTTCAGCGATGGCGGGCGGCATGACACGTGCGAGACCGCCGTGCGCGCTGGCAGGGCCATGGTGGAAGCCGGGAGCCGGGTGCTCGATATTGGTGGGGAAAGCACGCGGCCGGGCTCGGCTGTCATTACGCCCGCTCAGGAATGGGAGCGTGTGGGGCCGGTTATCACGGCCCTGCGGCAGGAGACCCCGCAGGCCGCCCTGTCGGTTGATACGCGCAACAGTCTGGTGATGGAACGCGCGCTGGAGGCCGGTGTGGCCGTGATTAACGATGTCACGGCCCTGCAGCATGACCCGCAGGCCCTGCCCCTGCTGGCCGGGCATACATGCGGCATTGTGCTCATGCATATGCGCGGCACCCCGCAGACCATGGAGCAGCACGCTGTCTATGAAGATGTGGCCAGCGAGGTCGTGCGGGAACTGGGCGAGCGGGTAGAGGCCGCCGAGGCGGCGGGGATCGCCCGGGAGCGGCTGATGGTGGACCCCGGCTTTGGTTTTGCCAAAACGGCGGCGCAGAACGCGGAGCTGCTGCGGCGCTGCCTTTTGTTGGCTAATCTGGGGTGTCGTGTGGTGTTCGCTCTTTCACGTAAGCGCATGATTGGCGATATGACGGGCGAAGCCACTCCCGCCGCGCGTGATGCGGGCACACAGGCGGCGTCGCTTCAGGCCATGCCGCTGGGCCAGCCCGTGCTGCGGGTGCATGATGTGCCGGGCATGATGCAGGGTGTCAGGGTCTGGCAGACCCTTTATGCGTCCAAAGCGTGATTTCTTCGTCATGATACGGTTTCACTGGGGGCTAAACCGTTTTAGGAAAAGGAAGGGACAGGGCGGAGCGCGGTTTGCGCCTATACAGGCGGGCCTGCCCGGCAAGCTGGGGTTGGAACACGCGGCATGAGGCATTTTTTCGGAACGGACGGTATTCGGGGCAAGGCCAATCAGCCCCCCATGACGGTGGAAATCGCCCAGAAACTCGGACAGGCAGCCGGGCTGCACTTCCGGCGGGGCGAACACCGGCATAGCGTGCTGTTGGGTAAGGACACGCGGCTTTCGGGCTATATGATCGAAAGCGCGCTGGTTTCGGGTTTTCTGTCCGCGGGTATGGATGTCACGCTGGTTGGTCCGCTGCCCACACCGGCCATTGCCATGCTCACCCGTTCGCTCCGGGCTGATCTGGGTGTCATGATCTCGGCCTCGCACAACCCGTTTTACGATAACGGCATCAAGCTGTTCGGCCCCGATGGTTTCAAGCTGTCCGATCAGGATGAAGCCGTAATTGAATCCCTTATGGAAGCCGACCTGCATGACCGTCTGGCCCCGCCCGAGCAGATTGGCCGTGCCTCGCGGCTGAATGACGCGGCGGGCCGGTATGTGGAAAGTGCCAAGGCGTCTTTCCCTCGCGGCTTGCGGCTCGATGGCATGAAAATCGTGATCGACTGCGCCAATGGCTCGGCCTATCGCGTGGCCCCGACGGCGCTGTGGGAACTCGGCGCCGAAGTGGTGCGGGTTGGTTGCGAGCCTGATGGCGTGAACATCAATGCCGGGTGTGGCTCCACCCAACCTGCCGCATTGTGCGAGGCCGTGGTGCGCCATGGCGCGCATCTGGGGATCGCACTGGATGGCGATGCGGACCGGGTGCTGATTGCGGATGAAACCGGCCACCTGATTGATGGCGACCAGCTTCTGGCCCTGATCGCCCAGTCATGGGCGCGCGAGGGACGGCTGGTGGGCGGGGCTGTTGTGGCCACGGTTATGTCCAATCTGGGGCTGGAGCGTTTTCTGGAAAGCCTGAACGTGGGGCTGGAACGCACCGCTGTGGGCGACCGCTACGTGGTTGAGCGCATGCGTGAGCGCGGGGCCAATGTTGGGGGCGAGCAGTCGGGCCATATGGTGCTGACGGATTTTGCCACCACGGGCGATGGGCTGATTGCAGCGCTACAGGTGCTGGCCGTTCTGGTGGAGCAGGGCCGCCCGGCCAGCGAGGTCTGCCGTCTGTTCGAACCCTGGCCGCAGGTGCTGCGCAATGTGCGCTATTCGGGTGCCTGCCCGCTGGAAACGCCGAGCGTGCGTGAGCGCCAGAAAGAGGTCGAGCAGTTGCTGGCCGGGCGCGGGCGTCTGGTACTACGCCGCAGCGGCACGGAACCGCTGGTGCGGGTGATGGTCGAGGCGGAAGACAGCGCGCTGGTGGAGCAGGCTGTCAGCCAGATGTGCGAAAGTCTGGAGCAGGTGACGCTCCCTGCCTGAACCCGGTCTGCCGGTGTTATGGCCCTAGCCTGCGCCGTTGATGAAAAACTGATGGAAAGCCCCGCTATGTCATCCGCTGTTCCTGACAATACTGCTGTCGTCTCTGCTGCTCAGGGGCATGGTGGCCTGCGGCGCGCGCGGGTTCTGTCCATTGCCGGGAGCGATTCCGGCGGTGGTGCCGGTATTCAGGCCGATATCAAGGCCATAACGGCGCTGGGTGGCTACGCCATGACGGCTCTGACAGCCCTGACAGCCCAGAACACGCTAGGGGTGCAGGGTATCCTGCCCGTGCCGCCGGAATTTGTGCGCCAGCAGATCCGCAGCGTGCGCGACGATATTGGCATAGACGCGATCAAAACCGGCATGCTGGGCGGTGCGGCTGAAATCCATGCTGTGGCGGACGAGGTGGCAACCATCAGGCACCAGACCCCCGGCCTGCCGATTGTGGTGGACCCGGTTATGGTGGCCAAGGGCGGTGCGGTGCTGTTGCAGGCCGATGCACTGGAAAGCCTCGTGTGTGAGCTGCTGCCGCTTGCAACCGTCATGACTCCCAACCTGCCCGAAGCCATGCAGCTTGTCGGGCGGGAGCTTGTGACCCTTGCGGATATGAAAGAGGCTGCCCGCACCTTGCGTGAGCGCACGGGTGCGGCGGTGCTGCTCAAGGGCGGCCATATGCAGGGCGAGACTATTGTGGATATTCTGCTGGATGACAGCGGGCTGACGGAGTTTCCCGGTCTGCGTCTGCCGGGGCGGCATACCCATGGTACGGGCTGTACGCTGGCCAGTGCTCTGGCTACCCGGCTCGGGCAGGGTTTTTCCCTTATCGAGGCTACGGATCAGGCTCGGCGCTATGTGCAGGCCGCCATTGCCCATGCTCCCGGCTTTGGGCAGGGGGCAGGGCCATTATGGCATGCCCATGGCTGGCATGGTGGGCTGGCCTGACAAAAGAACAAGGCCCGCACGCATGTTGCGGGCCTGTTGTGTTATTCGCCCACCACGCGCAAAGCCTGAACTGGGTGAGAAGAGGCGTGGGCAACAGTGCCCAGCGGCATGACAGGCGGTACTGTAGCCGCCAGCCTCTGAGGCTGGGGTTCGTGCAGGATATATCCTTTGCCCCAGACGGTGGAAATCAGGTTCCTGATACCCACGCGTTCAAGCTTTTTTCGGAGCTTGCAGACAAAGACATCAATGATCTTGATATCCGGCTCATCCCGCCCGCCATAGAGGTGGTTGAGGAATGTTTCCTTGGTCTGGGCGATACCCTTGCGCAGAACCAGCAGCTCCAGCACGGCAAATTCCTTGCCCGTCAGATGCAGGATCTGATCCTTGACGGTCACGGACTGGCTGTTGAGGTCAAGGCTCAGATCCCCCACCTGAATGATGGGATGAGCAAAACCGTTCGAACGGCGCAGGATTGCTTGAATACGCGCCACAAGCTCGGCCATGTCCGGCGGCTGGCGCATGAAGTCATCCGCACCCAGCGCAAAGGCGCGGAGCTTGGTTTCGGCTGTATCAATACCTGAAAGAATAATGACCGGCGTCGTGATCTTGAGCGAACGCAGGGCGGTCAGGATTGCAAAGCCGTCCAGACCGGGCAGGCGCTGGCTGATGATGGCAAGGCCGTAATCGTAATTGCGGAGCAGCTCCAGGGCATTCTGCCCCGAACGCGCCAGATCGCAACTCAGACCAACTTTCTTGAGTGTTGATAGAATGGCGCGGCTGGAGGCGAAATGATCCTCGACGAACAGAATGCGCATGGTTGCACCTCATAGAAAAGCGGCAATTAATTTTTTGCACCCTATGGTTGCAAATGGCTAGAGAAATTATAGCGTAACGCGTCCTTTCGGGAAGCTGGACCCCATAATTCATATCCTTCTGGTTGTGGTCTTGTCAGCCGCATGAGAACCTCGATCGTTGCAGTTTTCCGCAGTGAAGCGGTTTGGTCTCTGATATCTACAGGAGCGGTGACGCATGGTTCGCGCGTGGGTTGCGTTGGAAATGGTTTTTTTTGTGGCAAACCTGTCCTGCGTGCCATTTTTGTCGCGCTCTCATAGGTTGTATGGCCATTGACCCCGTGTGGCAGAACCGCTTTGAAAGAGGCAGGGCATGGCGTTTCAGTCTGGACTGATCAGGCCGGATGAACGCCAGCCGTCCGGGTTGGCGGGTGAGCACATGATTATTCTGGAAACGGAAGAGACAACACGGGCACTGGCGGCCTTTCTGGCGCGGCAGGCCGGGGCGGGAGACGCCATTCTGCTGTCCGGCCCGCTGGGGGCAGGCAAGAGCGTGCTGGCCAGAGCCTTCCTGCGCGCCTTCTGTCAGGATGCAGCGCTGGAGGTTCCAAGCCCTACTTATACTCTGGTGCAGCCTTATGCGGCACCGTCCTGCACCGTGCATCATTTCGACCTGTGGCGGCTTGGCGGGCCGGATGAACTGGACGAACTGGGCTGGGATGATGCGCGCGACGGGCTGGTGCTGGTGGAATGGCCCGAGCGGCTGGAAGACATGACCCCGCCCGATGCACTGCATGTAACGCTGGATGTCCGGCCTGATGGTACGCGGGTGGCCCATCTGCAAGGCTGGCCCGAGCGGTTCGATGTCCGGTCTTTAACGGCTGCGGGTTTTGAGCCTGCTCCGCCCGGCCCGGATGGAGCGCACGGCTGATGCCCCCGCATGGTGGGAACCCCGAAGCATGGCGGGACGATACGCCCAATCTTATGTCCTTTTATAATAGGGAGGACGCAGAGCCCCGGCTGCTGAGTATTCCCGCGCATCTGCCTTTTCTGGATCAGTTGGCCGCGCGCTGGATGCAGGCTGCCGGGTATGACCGCGAGGCTATGGGGGAAGGGCTGATTGTCCTGCCGGGCCGCCGGGCTGCCCGTGCTTTGACCGAGGCCTTTCTGCGCCGGATGGATGGCGGGGCCATGTTGCTGCCGCGTATCCTGCCGATTGGCGCGCTGGACGAGGCCGAGCTTAGCCTGTCTCTGGTCATGCCCGGTGGCGGCGTGCCGGAGGGGCAGGGGCTCGACCCGTTGGACCTGCCGCCCGCTGTAGGGGGCATGACGCGGCAGGCAGCCCTGACACGTCTTGTTTTGCAGGCGGAAGGCGCATTTGGTACCCGCCCCACGCTCGATCAGGCATGGCCGCTGGCGGGTGCGCTCGCAACACTCATGGACGAGGCCGAGTGGGCCGGTGTTTCCCTAAACGAGCGCCTGCCCGGCGCGGTGCAGGACGATTTTGCCCAGCACTGGCAGATTATTCTGCGGTTTCTGGAAATCATTACCGAGCAGTGGCCTGTCTGGCTGGCCAGTCAGGGGTTGATGAATCCCGTTGCCCGGCAGGTTGCGCTATTGCGCGCGCAGGCGGCCCTGTGGCGGGGTATGGCGGCACGGGGGGACGAGGGACGGCTATGGGCGGCAGGGTTTACCCACGCCATGGCCCCAACGGCGGAGGCATTGGCGGCGGTTCTGGCTTGTCCCGGTGGTCGGGTGATTTTACCCGGACTGGACATGAACATGCCTGATGCCGTGTTCGATACCCTGCCCGATAGTCACCCTCAGGCCGGTCTGGCCCGTTTGCTGGCGGCCCTTGGCCATGGGCGCGCGCAGGTGCGGGTATGGGACCGGGCGCAGGAACCATTGAGGGCTACCGTGCCTGCCGTTCCTGTTCGGGCTGGAATGGCAGGGACAGGCGGTGGTGAGGCCGATGAGGCTGAAACCGCGCGGCGGGCCGCTCGCTCGGCCGTTCTGTCGCGGGTCATGCTGCCCGCCACAGCGCTGGATGACTGGGTGCTGCGTGAGGGCGAGGGCACCAATGCGGCCAGCCCCGCACAGGCGGCCGAGGCATTGCTGCCGGGTGTCGTGCGTATCAGCGCGCAGGACGAGCAGGAAGAAGCGCTGGCCATCAGTATGATCATGCGTGATGCCATCGCGCATGAGGGGCGCACGGTGGCGCTTATTACACCGGACAGGGTTCTGGCCTCACGGGTGGTAACGGAACTCGCCCGCTGGGGCGTGCTGGCGGATGACAGCGCGGGCATGGCGCTGGCGGATACACCCGGTGCCGTGCTGCTGCGGCTGATTGCCCGGCTGGTGGAAAGCCGCTTTGCCCCCGTGGCCCTGCTTTCGGTGCTCAAACACCCGCTGGTGGCGTGCGGGTTGCCGCCGGGCGTGTGCCGCGCTTCGGCCCGCCTGCTGGAGCGGCAGGTGCTGCGCGGGCCAGCCCCAGCTCCGGGTTTTGCGGCCCTGCGTGCGGCGGTAGCGGATACTCTGGCCCGCCAGCAGGAGCATGAACGCGCACAGGTGGAAGGCGGACAGGAAGCGGACAGGCCCTTCGGCCCCGAACCGCTTGAAACCTTCATGCACAGGCTTGAAACTTGTCTGGAGCCAGTTCTGGCGTGGCAGGCGGAGGAGGCCGGGGCCGCAATGGCTGATGCAGGGCACAGGGCCTCGGTGCCCGTGCTGCTGGCCGGGCTGGTGGAGGCCGCCGAGCGTCTGGCCTGCACGGATAGCGAGGATGCCGCGGCCCGCCTGTGGCGTGGGGAAGACGGAAACCTGCTGGCCACACGCCTGTCCGAACTCATGCTGGCGGCCGATATTCTGCCCACGCAGCCTCCGGCGGTGCTTGACGGATTGCTGGGTGCGGTGCTGGCGCAGGACCGCGCGGCCCGGCGGGGAGACCCTGCGGGCCTGCACCCGCGCGTGCTGGTCTGGGGCCTGTTCGAAGCACGGCTGCAAACGGCGCATACGGTTATTCTGGGGGGGCTGTGTGAAGGCGTGTGGCCCGCCACGGCGGATGCCGGGCCGTGGATGAGCCGCCCCATGCGCCAGAAAGTGGGTTTGCCCTCGCCTGAGGAAGCCGTGGGCCAGTCGGCGCATGATTTCGTGTCGGCGGCGGTGGCGGCGCATACGGTGGTGCTGTCCTGCCCCCGGCGGCGCGAAGGCGCGCCCGTGGTGCCCGCGCGCTGGCTGACCCGGCTGGATGCCTTTCTGGCCGGGCGGAGGGTGAGCCTGCCCACGCACCCCGTGCTGGACTGGTTGCACGGGCTGGATCAGCCACAGGGGGCGGCGCAGCCGGTGCCCCCGCCAAGGCCGTGCCCGCCGCTGGCCCTGCGGCCCCGGCGGCTGAGCGTGACCGAAATTGAAACATGGATGCGCGACCCATACGCCATCTATGCGCGGCATATCCTGCGGCTCAACCCCATGCCGGAACTGGAGGAGGCGGCTGATGCCTCGGATTACGGCATGATCGTGCATGACGCGCTGGAGCGCTGGGTGCGCACGCATGGTGTGTCATGGCCACCGGATGCACAGGCCAGACTGCACGCGCTGTTTGTGGAAAGTCTGGCCGCGCGCAGGCCCCGCCCGGCCCTGCGTGCTTGGTGGGAGCCCCGGCTGGCGCGGATTGCGGGCTGGGTGGCGCAGGCCGAAACCCGGCGGCGGGCAGAAAGCCCCCCCCGTGCGATATGGACGGAACTGCGCGGGCGCGTGCTGGTGCCCGATGCACCGGGCGGTGCTTTCACGCTGACTGGCCGGGCCGACCGTATTGAGGTTGGGCCTGACGGGCGGGTCAGCGTGCTGGATTACAAGACCGGCGTGCTCCCCTCTGCGCGTGACGTGCTCGCAGGCTGGAGCCCCCAGCTCCCGCTGGAAGCCGCCATGATCCTGCGGGGCGGTTTTGCGGGCATTACCCTTGCCGTTGGGGCTGAAGAAGCGGGCGGGATCATGGACGGGCTGATCTACTGGCGGCTGACCGGCGGCGCGGAGGCAGGAGAGGAAGTGGCCATTACCCCCAAAGAGGCCGAAGGCCTGAGCGCACTGGCCGAGCAGACATGGCTTAGCCTGATCGAGCGGATTGTCGCGTATGACGATCCGGCCCAGCCTTATCTTTCACACCCGCATCCGGGGCAGGAACCACGCTTTGCCGATTACGCCCGTCTGGCCCGCGTGCCGGAATGGAGTCAGGGCCGCATGGAGCATGAATCCTAATGACGGAGGGCGTTTTTTCCGAAGCACTAGGCATTGCGCAGGCTATCGAGCGGGCCGTGGCGCAGGCCAATGCCCAGCAGGCCATGGCGTCAGACCCCACGGCCTCGGTTTTCGTGTCCGCTTCCGCCGGGAGTGGCAAAACCAAGCTGCTGATCGACCGCCTGCTGCGCCTGATGCTGCCCCGTCTGGCCCCGGAGGGTGCGGAAGAGGAACTGGCTCCCGGCAGCCCCCCCGGCCGTATCCTGTGCCTGACCTTTACCAAGGCGGCAGCAGCGGAAATGGCCATTCGCCTGCAAACCCGGCTGGGCCGCTGGGTTACGTTGTCCGATACCCGGCTGGATGCGGAACTGCGCGCCCTGTCCGTGCCGGTAACACAACACACCCGCCAGCGCGCGCGCGCGCTGTTTGCCGAGGTGCTGGACATGCCCGGTGGCATGCGTATTGGCACCATTCACGCCTTCTGCCAGTCGCTTTTGCGCCGTTTCCCGCTGGAAGCGGCCATGAACCCCCATTTTACGGTCATGGAGGAAACAGACGCGGCTCTGGCCCTGCAAACCTGTGCGGAAACGGTTTTGGGCACCAGCCCGGCCACAGCCCTTGCCCCGCTGGCAGGGCAGATCGGGCTGGGTGATTTCATGACCCTTGCCTCCGCCCTGCGGCGCGAGAGCCGGGCGCGGCCCATGCTGGAACTCATGGCCAACCAGCCCGACGCTGCCCGCGCGGTTCTGTGCCGGGCACTGGACCTGCCGCCCGCCGCACTGGATACGCCCGATGAGGCCCTTGTGCTGCAAGCCTGCACGGCCTTTGCGGGAGAGGGCGCGGTGCGCGCGGCCCTGCTGGAACTGTCTGAAAAAGGCACGCCCACTATTAAGGGTAATACGCTGGCCCTGCTGGACTGGCTGGCCCTGCCTCCGCCCGAGCGGGCGGGGCAGTGGGCCTTATGGCGTGATGGGCTGCTCACGCGTGATGGCAGGCCCCGCAAGCAGGGCTTGATAACCGCCAAACTGGCGGAAACCTGTTCGCAGGCTGCTGAGGCGCTTTTGCGTGAGGCGGAGCGGATTATCGCGGTGGAGGAAAACCGCCGGGCCTGTGCGCTGGCCCGGCTGGGCAGCGCGCTGTTGCAGACTGTGGCCCCCGTGGCCCGGCTTTACGATGCGCGCAAGGCGCTACAGGGCCAGCTTGAATATGATGATCTGATCCACAGCACCCTGTCCCTGCTGCGTGAGCCGGGGGCGGCATGGGTGCTGTACAAGCTCGATGGCGGGATTGACCATCTGCTGCTGGACGAGGTGCAGGACACCTCGCCCGAGCAGTGGCGGATTGCGGGGGATCTGACCGAGGAGTTTTTTTCCGGCGTAGGCGCGCGCGAGCAGGAGGCCGGGCCGCGCACGGTGTTTGCGGTGGGGGACTACAAACAGTCCATCTACGGGTTTCAGGGGGCGGACCCCGAGGCCTTTCGGGGATGGCGCGCGCGGTTCAAGCAGCGGGCCGAGCAGGCGGGCCTGCCATGGCGCGAGCCCGAGCTTACGGTGTCTTTCCGTTCCACGGCCCCAGTTCTGGCGCTGGTCGATGCAGTTTTTGCCAACCCCGAGGCCGCGCGCGGCGTGGTGGAGGCGCGCGAGCACACCATGCGCCATATTACGGCCCGGCCCGGTCAGGGCGGGCGGGTAGAATTGTGGCCTCTGGCCGAAACACAGGAAACGGGCGAGGACGCCAGTCCATGGCAGCCCGTGCGTACCAACGCTACACGGCCCAGCCCGCGCCAAAAACTGGCCGATGCACTGGCCCGGCATATCGCAGCCCAGCTTGCCGCCCCCCCGGCCCCCGGCGAGACCCCGCTGACACCGGCGGATGTGCTGGTGCTGGTGCCGCGCCGCTCGTCCTTCGTGCCCATGCTGGTGCGTGCGCTCAAAGAGCAGGATATTCCGGTGGCCACACTGGTGCGCACGGGGCTGGCGGATCAGCTTGCGGTGCAGGACCTCATGGCCCTGTGCTCGGCCCTGCTGCTCCCGCAGGATGACCTGACACTAGCTTGCGTGCTGACATCCCCCCTCGGTGGGCTGAGCGATGACAGCTTAATGGCGCTGGCCACGGGCCGGAGTGCGCATGAGCCTTTGTGGTCGGCCCTGCGTACCCGCCATGCCGAGCGCGCGGACTGGGCGCAGGCGTGGCATGTGCTCGATACGCTGTTTGGTCGGGTGGATTATCTGGGGCCGTATGCGCTGCTGTCCATGGCGCTGGGCCAGCTTGGCGGGCGCGCACGCCTGCTCGCGCGGCTGGGGCCGGAGGCGGCCGAGCCGCTGGACGAGCTGCTGTCCGCTGCCCTGCGCTATCAGGAGCAGCATCCGCCCTCGCTGCAGGGCTTTGTGCACTGGTTACGCCACTCGCGCGAGACTGTCCGGCGCGAGGCAGAGGCTGGCGGCAATGCGGTGCGGGTCATGACGGCGCATGGCTCCAAGGGGTTGCAGGCGCGGCTTGTCATCCTGCCCGATACGGTGGGTGCTCCCCGCTCGGAGGACAGGCTGTTCTGGGCGCATGACGCGGCCAGCGGACTGGATGTGCCGCTTTATACGCCGCGTGCGGCCATGGGTGTGGGGCTGACACGCAGGCTGGCAGAAACGGCGCGCGCCCGCGCGGTGGAGGAATATAACCGCCTGCTTTACGTGGCCCTGACCCGTGCGGCCGAAAGGCTGGTGGTCTGCGGCTGGCGACCCGGCCGCACGGTGCCGCCGGAAAGCTGGTACGAGCGCTGCCGCGAAGGGTTCGAGCGGGCAGGGGCGCGTAGCGTGGACTGGAATACGGAACCCTTGCCCGATGGGGCTGAAGCTCCCCCCGGTGACTGGTCGGGCACTATGCTGGTGCTGGAGGAAACACCCCGTACCCCGGCCCCGGCGGAGGCCCCGGCCAAAGGGAGCGACCCCGGTGCGCAGCCGGGCCGTGCCCTCAGCCCCCTGCCCGCATGGGCCGGGCGTGCACCGCACTGGCAGGCTATTGCCCCGGTGGCGGAAGCACCGCTGGCCCGTCCGCTGGCTCCCGCCCGCCCGGATGATGCCATGCTCGGTCCGCTGCCGCCCGCGCGCTCGCCGCTGGCGGTGGGTGGGTTGCCACCAGGCAAGGCGCGCGAGGCGGCGTTCCACCGTGGCAACATGGTGCATGCGCTGTTGCAGTTCCTGCCTGATCATCCACCCGCACGGCATCTGGAACTGGCGCGGCGTTGGCTTATGCGCGCTGCTAGTGGGCTGGATACGCATGAGGCGGAAACACTGGCTGCGCAGGTGGTGGCGGTGTTGCAGGCCCCCGACCTTGCACCGCTTTTTTCACCCGGTGCACGGGCCGAGCAGCGTCTGGCCGGTGTGGCGGGCGGGCAGGTTATCATGGGGCAGGTGGACCGCATGTGCGTGCTGCCTGAGCGGGTTCTGGTGTGCGATTACAAAAGTGGCCGCCACCCGCCCACCCGCGTGCAGGATACGCCCGTGCTCTATCTGCGGCAGATGGCGGCGTACCGCGCCCTGCTGCGCGGCCTGTGGCCCGAGCGCACCATTACGTGCATGCTGGTCTGGACCGAGGGGCCACGGGTTGATCTGCTGCCCGACACGCTGCTGGACGGGCATGGCCCGGCGGCTCTCTCGTCCGCCGCCTCTTGACCCTGTCTGTGGCCGCCCTAAGTGTAGGGAACTGAAAAACCAGCCTCCGGGGCGGGAGGCCCCGTGGGGCGTTTCTAAAGCAGGGAAATTCCGAACATGAGCGAACATACTCTGGCTGTCAGCGATTCCAGCTTCGAGGCCGATGTCCTCAAGGCATCTGGTCTGGTGCTGGTTGATTTCTGGGCTGAATGGTGCGGCCCGTGCAAGATGATCGGCCCGGCCCTTGAGGAAATCGGGCGTGACCTGCAGGGCAAGGTTACGGTCGCCAAGGTGAATATCGACGAGAATCCGCTTACCCCCAACACCTATGGCGTGCGCAGCATTCCGACACTGATGCTCGTGCGTGATGGCAAGGTTGTGGACACGAAAGTGGGCGCTCTGCCCAAGAGCCAGCTTAAGGCTTGGGTTGAATCCGCAGCCTGAACAGGCAGTACGGTCGCGCCATAAAGCTTGGCAGAATGGCGCGGCCAGCGTAATGCAGGCGTTTGGGCCGCATTCCGGTCGACAGTAATCATAGCGCAGGCACAGGGTTTACGATGAGCTGGATCACCGAATATGTCCGTCCCAAACTTCGCGGCCTTCTGCGTCGTGAGGTGCCGGATAATCTGTGGACCACCTGTGAGTCCTGTAACCAGATGCTGCTCAGCAAGGAGCTGCGCAAGGCCCGCAACGTGTGCCCGCATTGTGGCCACCACATGCGCGCCCTTGTGGCCGACCGCCTGAAATGGACGTTCGATAACGGGGTGTTCAGCCGGATCGAACTGCCGCAGGCTCCGGTGGACCCGCTGGGCTTCCGCGACCAGAAAAAATATACCGACCGCCTGAAAGACGCCCGCGCCAAAAGCCATGAGGACGAATCTCTCGCGGTGGCGCATGGCACTATTGGCGGGCACCCCGCCGTTGTGGCTGTTATGGCGTTCGAGTTCATGGCGGGCACCATGGGCGCTGCTTTTGGCGAGCGCTTTGTAGCCGCCACGCGACTGGCCATTTTGCAGAAATCGCCTCTGGTGGTGTTTACCGCCTCGGGTGGAGCGCGCATGCAGGAAGGCGTTATCAGCCTCATGCAGATGCCGCGCACCACGGTAGCGGTGCAGATGCTGCGTGATGCGGGCCTGCCTTACATTGTGGTGCTGACCAACCCCACCACCGGCGGGGTTACGGCCTCCTTCGCCATGCTGGGCGATGTGCAGATTGGCGAACCCAATGCCCTGATCGGCTTTGCAGGCCCGCGCGTGATCGAGGATACCGTGCGCGAAAAACTGCCGCCGGGTTTCCAGCGCTCTGAATACCTGCTTGACCACGGCATGCTGGACATGGTGGTGGCGCGTAAGGATATCCCCGCGACACTGGCACGGGTTATCGGCTTGCTGATGCGCGCCCCGGCCGACGTAACGGCCCCGCCGCCGCCCCAGAAGGCGGAACCCGCACGGGCAGCGGAGTAAGCGCCCCGTGGCCACCGGGCAGGGGGCTGCGGCCATGACCGAGTTTACTGGCCGCCCCGGCGAAATTCTGGAGCGGCTGAACCGGCTGTATCCAGCCCTGATTGATCTGTCGCTGGATCGGTTGCAGGCGCTGCTGGCCCGTCTGGGCCACCCCGAAAACAAACTGCCGCCGGTTATCCATGTGGCGGGCACCAACGGCAAGGGCAGCACCTGCGCCACCCTGCGCGCGCTGGGTGAGGCTGCGGGCTGGCGCGTGCATGTCATGACATCGCCGCATCTGGTGGATGTGACGGAGCGCTTCCGTATTGCGGGGCAACTGGTCAGCGAGGCTGAACTGGTGGCCACGCTGGAGGAAATCGAGCGGGTCAATGATGGCGCGCCCATTACTGTGTTCGAGGTACTGACAGCCGCCGGTTTCGTGCTGTTTGCCCGTCACCCTGCCGAGCTGGTCATTATCGAGGTGGGTCTGGGCGGACGGTGCGATGCTACGAACGTGCTCACCCGCCCCGCCGCATGCGTGATTACCGCCATATCGCGTGATCACGAGGCGTTTCTGGGTGATACGCTGGCCGCCATTGCCATGGAAAAAGCCGGGATCATTAAGCCCGGTGTGCCGGTGGTAACTGGCTACCAGCACCCCGAGGTACTGGCCGTGCTGCGGGCTGAAGCGGCGAAGCTGGGCGCACCTTTAGCCTGCCGGGGGCTGGAATGGACGGTGGAAATCCTGCCGGCCACAGCCCCGAGCGAGGGTGAGGTAGGCACGAACAGCAGTGGCAGCTTGAGTGGTGCCGCTGGCCTGCGCCTGACAGACCGCCTTGGCACGCTCACGCTGCCAGCTCCCTCGCTGCCGGGGCCATGGCAGTGCGAAAATGCTGGTCTGGCCGTGGAGGCCCTGCGGCTATCCGGCCTGAACGTGCCTGATACGGCCTGGCAGGGTGTGGGCCGGGTTTCATGGCCTGCGCGCATGCAGCGCCTGCACGGCACGCTGGCGGCCATGCTGCCAGCAGGGTGGGAGCTGTGGCTCGATGGCGGGCACAACCCCGGTGCGGGCGAGGCGTTGGCTGGTGCGCTGCCCGGCTGGGCGGATGCACCGCTGCATATGCTGGTGGGCATGAAGCAGACCAAGGATGCCTCGGGCTTTCTTGGCCCTGTGCTGCCATTTGCCACGGGCTTGTGGGCCATTAGCGAGCCGGAGCAGCATCTGGCCCTGCCGGTGGAAGAGATCGTGCGAGCTTCGGGCGGGCGGGCGCAGGTTGGCCCCACACTGGTTCGTGCACTGGCTGACATTGCCGCGCAGGCGGTGGTGGATGGGCAGGCGCGTGGCCGGGTGCTGATCTGTGGTAGCCTGTATCTGGCGGGTGTGGCGCTCAGGCAGGATGGCTGGCGGGCCAGCTAAAGCCCGGCAGTCTACCTTGTTTCTGGCCCGTATGGGCCGAATCGGCCGCAATGCCGGTTTGCAAGGTAGGGAAAAAAAGTGGTGCCCCCAGTAGGATTTGAACCCACGACCTACCGCTTACAAGGCGGTTGCTCTACCACTGAGCTATAAGGGCACGGCGCTTTTACGCACAGGGCGGGACTATAAGCGAAAATCCCGCTATTCCGTCAAGCCCTGTTTTTGCGCGTGCTCATGCTTTTTTGGCGGCGGGGCGTCTTGCATCGGCCCGACGGCTGGCGCAATTAGGCGTTCATGTCTGACGCACCGCAAAGATCACAGCCGACCCTGTCCCTGCATGACAGCCAGCGGCGCGCCACCGTGCCGTTTGTGCCGCTCAACCCCGAGCATGTCACGGTCTATTACTGTGGCCCCACGGTGTATGATCTGGCGCATATCGGCAACCTGCGCGCCATGCTGACAGCCGATGTGCTGGTGCGGCTGCTGCGCCACCTGTACCCGCGCGTGACCTTTGTGCGCAATATCACGGATGTGGACGACAAGATTACGACCCGCGCCCGCGCCAATGGCGAGGATATTGCCGCCCTGACACAGCGCACCACGCAGGAATTCCATGCCGATCTCGCGGCCCTTGGCGTGCTGCCGCCCGATATCGAACCGCGCGCCACGCATAACATTGCCGAAATGCAGGCCATGATCGCCCGGCTGATCGAAAACGGTCACGCCTACGAGGCCGAGGGCCATGTGCTGTTTTCGGTTGGCTCCTTTGCCTCATACGGTGCGCTGTCAGGCCGCAACCCTGATGAGCTTGAGGCCGGTGCGCGGGTTGAGGTCGCCCCCTACAAGAAAGCGGCAGGCGACTTCGTGCTGTGGAAACCGTCCGATGCCGACCAGCCGGGCTGGGATAGCCCATGGGGCCGGGGGCGTCCGGGCTGGCATATCGAATGCTCGGCCATGTCGCACCGCTATCTGGGCGACAGCTTCGATATTCATGGCGGTGGGTCGGATCTTCTGTTCCCCCATCATGAAAACGAGCGCGCGCAGAGCCTGTGCTGCTTCCCCGGTGGGCGTTTTGCCAATTACTGGGTGCATAACGCCATGCTGCTGGTGGATGGCGAGAAAATGTCCAAGTCACTGGGCAATTTCCTGACCATCCGCGATGTGCTGGCTCAGGCCCCGGCGGAGGCCCTGCGCCTGTTGCTGCTGGGTGCGCAGTATCGCTCCACCCTCAATTACACGCAGGCCGGACTGGCCGAAGCCCGACGCACGCTGGACCGCTTCTACCGCGCGCTGGAAGCCGGTGGTGTTACGGATGCGGCGGGTGATGCGTCAGGCGCTGCTCCCATGCCCCACGGTGTGCTGGCGGCGCTGGGTGATGATCTGAATACCCCCAAGGCCATAGCCGAACTGCACGCACTGGCCGATGCCGCCCTTGCCGGTAGCCACGAGGCAGCGGTGGCGCTGCGGCAGGGTGCCGGCCTCATGGGCCTGCTGCGCACAAGCCCCGGCGAATGGTTCCGGGGTGCTGCCAGCGAGGATGATGCCGCCATTGACGCGCTCATTACCGAGCGGCTGGCCGCGCGCAAGGCGCGTGACTTTGCCCGTGCCGATGCCCTGCGTGATGAATTGCAGGCCAAGGGCATTATACTGGAAGACACCCGAGAGGGTACAAGCTGGAGGCGCGCATGACCGGGCGTGACGGCGGCGCACCGCTTGAACCCATGGGCAATACGCCTGTGGTTATTCTCGTGCGCCCGCAAATGGCCGAAAATGTCGGCACCACGGCGCGCGCCATGGCCAATGGCGGGCTGTTTCACATGCGGATTGTGGCCCCGCGTGACGGCTGGCCGCAGGAGCGCGCCTGGCGTGCCGCTTCAGGGGCTGACAGGATTCTGGACGCCGCCACCGTGCATGAAACGGTGGATGACGCCATAGCCGACCTGCACCATGTCTATGCCACCTGCCCGCGCCCGCGCCATGTGGTCAAAACGGTCATGACTGCGCGTGGTGGTGCGGCCGAACTGCGCGCCGCCACCCAGCGCGGGCTCAAGGTGGGGCTGATGTTCGGCCCCGAACGCGCCGGGCTGGATAACGAGGACATGGCCCGCGCGGATGCGCTGATCCGCTACCCGCTCAACCCGGCTTTCATGTCGCTCAATCTGGCGCAGGCCGTCATGATCATGGCGTATGAATGGTGGATGACCGAGGACAGCACGCCCCCTCGTGCGCTCATGACCAACGAAACCCATGTGGCCACCAAGGGCGAGCTTGAGAATTTCTTCGCTCATCTGGAGCGTGAACTGGATGATTGCGGTTTTCTCCGCAACCCGGAAAAACGCCCCGGCATGGTGCGCAACCTGCGCCATTTCTTTACCCGTGGCGAAGTCACGGAACAGGAACTGCGCACCCTGCACGGTGTAGTGCGCGAACTGGCTCACCCGCGCAAGGCGGGCGCATAATCAGCCGTTCCGCTTAAAAAAACGGCTGTCGGCGTCTTACCGCCGACAGGGTTTTAATAGATCAGGCCAGACATGTTGCGCGAAAGGCCTCGAACGCGCGGGCGCGGTGGCTGATCGCGTTTTTTTCGGCATCGCTCATTTCGGCAAAACTGCGGGTTTCGCCTTCGGGCTGGAAAATCGGGTCATAGCCATGCCCGGCCGCCCCACGCGGCGGCCAGACGATCTCGCCTTCCACACGGCCTTCAAAACTATGGGTCGTGCCATCGGGGAACGCCAGACACAGCACGCAGGTAAACCATGCGTTGCGCTCATCCGCGCCGATACCCTCTTCAATCCGCTGCATGGCGGCGGGAAAATCCTTGTCCGGCCCGGCCCAGCGGGCGGAATAAATGCCCGGCGCACCGCCGAGTGCTGACACGCACAGTCCCGAATCATCTGCCAGCGCAGGCAGCTTGGCCGCCTCTGCCGCAGCCTGCGCCTTGATAGCGGCATTGCCCGCAAAGCTCGTGGCGGTTTCCTCGGGTTCGGGCAGGTCCAGTTCTCCAGCGGAGAGAACGGTAATGCCAAAGGGGGCCATAAGGGCTTTGAACTCGGCCAGTTTGCCCGCGTTATGGGTTGCCAGTACAAGGCGGCTGCCACGTTCGAGCCGGGGTTTGGTCATGCGGGGTCTATCCTTTGCGGGTCATGTTTTATCTGGCGCGGGTCAGGCGGCCAGTGGCAGGCTACCTGTGGCACGGTATAGGACAATCAAGAAACCCCGCAATCCGGCGGCGTAACCGCAAACTGCCGGACATTGTGCTGCCTGCCGTGCGGTGTATCGGCAGGCGAGCCGAGCAGGCGGCATGAAGGAGAGCCGAAAGCGATGACGACGACCATGCGTGGCCTGCTGCCTGTTCGCCCCTCCCTGCCGCCCGGTCTGGATGCACGCGCCGCTACCATCCTGCGCGAGGTGGTGGAGGAATACGTGGCCAGTGGCGAGCCCGTAGGCTCGCGCACCGTGGCGCGCAGGCTGGGGCTACCGCTCTCGCCCGCGACAATCCGTAATGTCATGGCCTCGCTGACAGAGGCCGGGTTGCTGTTCGCCCCCCATATTTCCGCAGGGCGTCTGCCAACAGAGGCGGGATTGCGCCTGTTTGTGGACGGGCTTTTGCAGTTCGGCGCGCTGTCTGATGAGGAGCAGAAGGTCATCGACCAGTCGCTCGAAGCGCTGGGGCGTTCCTTGCAGGATACATTGTCGGAGGCCTCGGCCCTGCTGGCGGGCATGTCTGGTGCGGCGGGGCTGGTGATCGCCCCCAAGGGCGAAGGCGGGGTCAAGCATATCGAGTTCGTGGCGCTGGGCAGTAACCGCGCATTGGTGGTGCTGGTGGGGGCTGATGGCCATGTGGAAAACCGCGTGATCGAAACGCCCCCCGGTATGCCGCCTTCGGCACTGGTGGAGGCCGCCAATTATCTGAACGCACGCGCCATGGGCGTCTCGCTGAGCGACCTGCGCCGCAGGGTTGCAACCGATATGGATCAGGACAGCACAGCACTGGATAGTCTGGCGGCCGAGGTGGTGGAAAGCGGACTGGCCATCTGGAATGGTGGCCGGGCGGAAAGTGGCGGCACGCTGATCGTGCGCGGGCAGTCACGCCTGCTGGCTGATGTGGACGGGCAGGAGCGGCTATTGGCTATCCAGTCGCTGTTTGACCGGCTGGAGGCGCAGGAAACCATGCTGCGCCTGCTCGAACTGGTGGAAAATTCCGAGGGTGTACGCATTTTCATTGGCGCGGAAAGTGGGCTGTTCGGCACCACGGGCATGTCGGTGGTCATGGCCCCGGCCCGCAACGAGGCCAATCGCATTGTAGGGGCCATCGGGGTGATCGGCCCCACGCGGATCAATTATGGCCGCGTGGTGCCGGTGGTCGATTATACCGCCCGGCTTCTGGGTGACATGCTGGGCTGACCCAAAACCCCGGCCAGAACAGGGCCGGGGACATGCCGCCATGAGTGATGGGCGTTATGCGGCGGGTTTGGTTTTCTGCGCGTTCAGGCGGTCTATGGTCTCGCGGTCATGGGGCTCGGGCTCGGGCCGGGCATAGACATAGCCCTGTATTTCCTGACAGCCTTCGGCCCGGATCGCATCCAGATGCTCCTGCGTTTCCACCCCTTCGGCCACGGTGGTCACGCCAAGGCGATGGCCGATATCGGCAATGGCGCGCACCACCGCAGCGCAGTCCGGGCGGGTGGTGGAATCGCGCACGAAGGAGCCGTCGATCTTGATCTTGTCGAACGGAAAGCTGCGGATATGCGACAGGGAGGAATAGCCCGTGCCAAAGTCGTCCAGCGCGATATGCACGCCCATTGCCCTGAGTTGATGCAGTTCTTCCATCACGCGGGATTCGTCATTGACCAGCGCTGTTTCGGTCACTTCGATTTCCAGCCGTGTGGCGGGTAGGCCTGAGGCTTGCAGGGCGGTGCTTATCAGGCCTGCCAGTGTGCCCTGTCCAAGCTGGGCGGCGGAAATATTGACCGCCACCCGCGCCTCATCCGGCCAGGATGCGGCGTCACGGCAGGCGCGGTGCAGCACAAGCTGCCCCAGCCGTTCGATCAGGCCTGTCTGTTCAGCCACGGGAATGAAAACGGCAGGGGAAATCCAGCCCTGTTCGCTCGAATGCCAGCGGATAAGCGCTTCACGCGCGGTAACGGCGTTGGTCTGGGCGTTGACGATGGGCTGATAGAATACGAACAGGCTCTCGCCCGTAACCAGTGCCTCGCGCAGTTCGTTTTCAAGGCGCAGGCGGTCCTGCAGGTTTTGCTCCATCGTATCGGCAAAAAACCTGAAGTCGTTCTTGCCCGCATCCTTGGCGGCGTAGAGTGCAATATCCGCGCGCGACAGCAGGGTTTCGCTATCGGTACCATGCTGTGGGCATAGCGCTATGCCCACCGATGCGCTGACACGCACATGCAGGTCTCTGGCCAGCCTGTAGGGCTCTTCCACACAGCGGATTATGGTATTGGCCAGTTCTTCGTTAAAGGCGGGGTCGTTACTTTCCGACATGATGACGAATTCATCGCCACCCAGACGGCAGATCGATACCCGGCATCCGTTTTTACTGCGGTCATCGCACAGGGCCTGCAGGCGGCGGGCGGTCTCGCGCAGCAGGGTGTCACCCGCGCGGTGGCCGTGGGTATCATTGACCAGCTTGAACCCGTCCAGATCAATAAACAGCAGGCTTAGTTCGGTCGAACCGGAGTGAATCCGTGCTTCCAGCAGATCATGGAAGGTGTTGCGGTTGGCAAGGCCCGTCAGGCTGTCATAGCGCGCCAGATGCAGAATACGGTTTTCCGCCTCCACTTCCTTGGTTACGAGCGCCCATGTGAGCATGGGACCAAGGTAGTGGCCGTTATTGTCGTTGATGGCGGAAATCTTGAGATCAAGAATTTCACTGCCCAGACTGATCCGCGCGTTGTGCGGCAGGTTATCGGGGTTGGCCAGAATACGCCGCTGGTGCTCGGGGTGGCGGTGGAAGATGTCGATACAGGTGCCGATCAGGTTTTCGGCCTTGACCGGCAAAAGGTGCTCGATGCTGCAGATCAGTTTGCGCGAGGTCGCGTTGGCGTAGTTGATGCGTAAGGAGTCGGGCTCGACCGTCATGACTGCCACGGGCATATCGTCAATCATGTGCAGCAGGCGTTTGTGTTCGCGCTCGTTGCGGTGGTCCATGAGGGCGATGTTCAGCCCGCTCAGCACGATAATGCCCGCCAGCCCCGCAGTGACCAGCGCCAGTGCGCGGAATGTTTCAGGCGATGAAAAATGCCCGGCAACGGATGAGGGTGTGATGCTGAGTGCCAGCATGCCGGTAAAGTGCAGGCTGATAATGGCCAGCATGAGCAGTGCTGTCATTATACCCGTGCGTTGCACCTGCCGCTCGCTCTCGCCCCCGACCAGAAAGGCCCCGGAGGCAAGTACCATCGCCAGCACGACGGACAGGACAAGGCAGGGTATGTTCCATTCCATGGTGCCCTGCACCCGGTAGGCCAGCATGCCAACATAATGCATGCTGGCAATTCCCACCCCCATGACCGTACCACCCACCAACCGGACCGGAGCGCTGTTCCACCGCCACCCGGCAATGGCCAGACCGCACAGGCTGCCCGCCAGTGCGATCAGCAGCGAAAAGCCGGTCAGGCCAAGGGAAAACCCGACCGCAACCCCCGGCCTGTAGCCCAGCATGGCGATGAAATGCGTGCACCAGACAGTTGTGCCGGCAATCAGGGCGGTTTTGACCAGCCAGCGGGTTTTGTGGTGGGGCGGGCTAATCAGATAGCGGTTGAAAAGTCCGGTGGTGACCCACGCGCCGCAAGCGCATAGAAGGGCCGCAACCGCAACGATTCTGATATCATGTTCATGAATGAGGGGGTGCAGAACGGCGTTCACAGGCGTGTTGTTCCAATTCAGGCGGGTTCGATCAGCGGCGGGTAGTCGAACGCCATGGCCTTTTTGCCGCGTTTCGTTCTGAGGGCGTGTGGCGCTCAGTCCGAATGTCGCCATGATTGTGGAGACAATCGGCAGGAGGGGGAAGACGCACCCGCAGGATTAATGGTAAAGAAGCCACATGACAAGCACTCCACCTTCCGGTGACACGGGCTCTTCCTCTGGCCAGGATACACAGACGGCAGATTTAGGCCGGCAGCCGGACAAGGCGGCGCAGCGCAGTGGCGGGCGTGGCCTGCGGCGGCGCACCCTGCGTAAGTTCCTTGGCGCCTCGGCGGCTCTGGTGCTGGCGGGTGGGCTTGGTGGCGGCATTGTGCTGTGGGGCCAGTATCAGGGCATCATGGCCGATCTGCCTACGGTGGAGGGCCTGCGTTCCTACCAGCCGCCGGTTATGAGCCGCCTGTATGCGCAGGATGACCAGCTCGTGGCAGAACTGGCGAACGAGCGGCGCATTTTTGTGCCCTACACCGCCATACCGGATAAGGTGAAAAACGCCTTTATCGCGGCGGAAGACCAGAAATTCTGGACCCATAATGGTGTGGACCCCGCAGCCATCCTGCGCGCGGGCCTGACAGACCTTACGCGCGGCAAGGGGCGGCGGCCTATCGGGGCTTCCACCATTACGCAGCAGGTGGCGCGTATCATGCTGCTGGGCACCAATGCGGTGTCGCTCAAGCGCAAGGCCAAGGAAGCGTTTCTGGCCATGCGGGTGGAGCAGGTTCTGCCCAAGGAAAAGATTCTCGAAATCTACCTGAACGAAATTTACCTCGGTAACGGGGCCTATGGCATTGGTGCCGCGGCCCAGACCTATTTCAACAAGCCGCTCGACCAGCTTGATGATGCCGAGGCCGCGTTTTTAGGGGCGCTGCCTAAATCGCCCACCAATTACAATCCCGAGCGCTTTCCCGATGCCGCGCGTGGCCGCAGGAACTGGGTGTTGGAGCGCATGGCCGATATTGGCGCGCTTACGCCTGAAGCCGCGCATACGGCTGCCGCCGAGCCATTGGATACACGCGCTTTTGTCCGGCCCGGCCCGGCCCCGGGTTCTGAATGGTTTGCCGAGCAGGTGCGCCGTGAACTGATCGAGCGCTATGGTCAGGACATGACCATGCAGGGCGGTCTGGACGTGCACACCAGTCTTGACCTGCCGCTCCAGCGCGCGGCGCAGGGTATTTTGCGGCAGGGCCTGCTGGCCTATGACCGCGCCCACCGAGGCTGGCAGGGCGCGTTGCGGACCCTGCCCGATATTGGCCCCGAAACCCCGCAGGCGGACTGGACCAAGGCCCTTGCAGCCCAGACACCCCCGGTAGGCCTTATTGATCAGTGGCGGCTGGCCGTGGTGCTGGATGCGGCCAAGGGCCGTGTAGGCTGGCTTGAAAGCAGCGTCGTGCGCCGTTCCCCGGCGGAGCCGGCCTCTCCCGCTGGTGCCGCGCAGGAGGCCCTGCTGCTCGCGCGGGATCTGACATGGGCACGGCGCAGCCACCCTTTGCATAATGGCGATGTCGTCATGGTGGAACCACAGGCAGCCGGTGGCCGCGCTGCGCTGATGCAGGTGCCGTTGGTGGAAGGGGCCGTGGTCACGCTCGATGCTCATACCGGGCGTGTTCTGGCTCTGGTGGGCGGCTGGTCCTTTCAGGCTTCGCAGTTCAACCGGGCCACGCAGGCCCTGCGCCAGCCCGGCTCATCCTTTAAGCCCTTCGTGTATCTGACCGCTATGGAGCAGGGTATTTCTCCCTCGCAGGAGTTTGAGGATTCGCCTGTCTCTTACGGCACATGGCATCCGAACAACTACGAGAAGGACTTCTGGGGTGCGACCACCCTGCATGACGCCCTGCGAGAATCGCGCAATCTCGTCACCATCCGGTTGGCCGCGCATATCGGCATGAAATCCGTGTCTGACATGGCAATCAAACTGGGGCTGGTCGACAGCATGCCGCAGGTTCTGCCCGCAGCACTCGGGGCGGTGGAAACCACGGTGCTGAAAGAGGCCGGGGCCTATGCAACGTTGGCCTCGGGCGGGCGGCGGATCACCCCCACCCTGATTGATGACGTGCAGGACCGGCAGGGCCGGGTTCTGTGGCGCACACCGGGGCTGACACTCGCGGCCCAGCCTGCTCAGGCCGATGTACAGGGTGCCACGGATGCGGCTCCGGCCGACAAGGTGCCGGCGGATGCAACTGGCGCGCTGTCTCCGGCTACCGCAACGCCCACCGTGTCGGATGCATCGCCCACCCTGCTTTCACCCGACAGCCTGCCCATGCTGCGTGACGACAGGCCCCGTGTGGCGAGCGAGCAGAGCGCGTTCCAGATCACCTCCATGTTGCAGGATGTCATCCGCCGCGGCACCGGCATGCTGGCCGGGCAGGGCATAGATGTGCCTGTGGCCGGTAAAACCGGCACCAGCCAGAATTTTAACGATGCGTGGTTTGCTGGGTATACGCCCGATACGGTTACGGTTGTCTGGTTCGGCTTCGATACGCCGCAGTCTCTTGGGCGTAATGAAACCGGCGGGGCTATTGCCGGGCCGATCTGGAACAAGGTGATGAAGGTGGCTCTGGCCGGACAGCCGCGGCTCGATTTCCCCGTGCCCCAAGGCGTTATGCTCGTACAGTATGACACCGGGCGCGGTGTGGGGATCGATGCGTTCAAGGATGGGCAGATCCCCGGCGAAAGCCTGTATCTGGCCGATGGTTCGCGTGAGCTGACGGCGGCGGATACGGGGGCTGAAAACATGCCCGATTCCGAAAGCGATATGGCCGCGACTGGCGCACCCTCTGGTGCTTCGGTCGGGGCTGGCGGCGGCGGTGGCCCGTCTGAAGGGGCCGGGCATGCGGCCCAGCCTTCTTCCGGGGGTGACATTGGCATGGGGGGCCTTTATTGAAGGCCCGCCGGGCAGCGTTGCGCCCTTTACTGACCGAACCCATGGAGACCAGGCCCCATGTCTGCCGAGACAGAAGCCCTTAACGACCAGATCAAGCAGTCCGTGGCGCTGCTGAGGAGGCATCTTTAACTGGGATGTCGCTGAAGCCCGACTGGCGGAACTGAACAACCGCGCCGAAGACCCCGACCTGTGGAATGATGCCGAGGCCGCGCAGAAACTGATGCGCGAACGCACCCTGCTGGCCAACCAGATCGAGGGTGTTCTCCAGCTTGAAACCAATGTGAGCGATACCTGCGAACTGGTCGAGCTGGCCGAAATGGAAGGTGATGCCGATCTGGTGGCCGATGGTGTCGCCAGCCTGCGCGCACTGGCGGAAGAAGCCAAGCGGCGCGAAATCGAAAGCCTGCTTTCGGGCGAGGCCGACAGCAATGACTGCTATCTTGAAGTCAATGCTGGGGCCGGTGGCACGGAGGCTCAGGACTGGGCCCAGATGCTGCTGCGCATGTACACGCGCTGGGCCGAGGCGCATCAGTACAAGGTCACGCTGATTGAAAGCTCCGAAGGCGAACAGGCCGGGCTGAAATCCGCTACCATTCTGGTTTCTGGCCCCAATGCCTATGGCTGGCTCAAGACCGAGGCGGGCGTGCACCGTCTGGTGCGGATTTCGCCTTTTGATGCGGCGGCCCGGCGGCAGACCTCGTTTGCCTCCGTGTGGGTCTATCCGGTGATTGACGATACGATCGAGATCGAAATCAACGATTCCGACCTCAAGGTGGATACCTTCCGTGCATCGGGTGCGGGTGGGCAGCACGTTAACAAAACGGACAGCGCCATTCGTATTACCCATATCCCCACGGGTATTGTGGTGGCCTGCCAGACCGACCGCTCGCAGCATCGTAACCGGGCAACGGCCATGCAGATGCTGCGTGCCCGTATGTACGAAGCAGAACTACAAAAGCGCGAAGCCGCTGCTGCTGCAACAGAAGCCGCCAAAACCGATATCGGCTGGGGTCACCAGATCCGCTCTTACGTTCTTGCGCCGTATCAGATGGTCAAGGACCTGCGTACAAACGTGGAAACCGGCAACCCGGATGCCGTGCTGGATGGCGGGCTGGATGTTTTCATGGCCGCCTCTCTGGCCATGCGCGTGGGCGCTACCCGTTCGGAAGCCAGCGCTTCGGCCCAGTAAGCCGGGGCGTGTACGGAACCGCCGGAGGCGGTTCCGTATGGTTACATTATATGCATATGTTGCATATGATAATTATTTTCATATATATCGGGCTTCGTCACAGGGGGCACCCTTGACATCTTCGGTTTCAGATAGCCCAATTGCATTCAGGAAAAAGACGGAAAACCGATTAATGCGTCGTCAGCGCGGGGCAGGGGCTTATGTCCATGCTGCGTGTGTATGCTTCACATATCTGCATAAATGCAGATGGTCGATTTTTTGAGTCGTGTAGGTAGCCACGGGAGAGGGACGGGTATGGTCGACGGCGAGCGGCAGAAAAGCTCGGCAAATTACGTGTTCAGGATGGGCGGCGCCATTCTGGCCGCCATCGTGGTCGTGGTTGTTCTTCTGCATATTTTTGCGGTTATGGGGCTGATGTACGGCATGAAGGGCAGCACGTTGCCGCCCCAGCGCCATGCGCCAATCGAGACGCGCATTCTGCCCCCGCCTCCTCCTC
>NZ_JBDNWF010000029.1:0-33694 GCF_047721125.1 Acetobacter papayae
CGTGGTGGGTGCGACAGGGATTGAACCTGTGACCCCCGCCGTGTGAAGGCCGAAAGAAAAAAACATTTAAGTGTTTGTTTTCATGGTATTTTTTTCAATGAGTTGCGGTCGTGGCTCCGATTCGGCACGTATCAGAGCCCGAGCCACTGTTTGATTTCATCACGGTACACATCAGGCATTTTCTTTGCATAGCGCGTCACCATGGTAATGGTACGCCACCCGCCATCATCTTTGAGGCGAAGTAAATCCCGGTGTAAGCAGTAATGCCATGTTGCAAACGTGTGCCGCAGACAATGCGGGGTTATATCGGGCACAAACTTGGTTTTCGCTTTGACCGAGCCCTTTGGGATCCATACGCGGTCATGACCCGGTAGGCTGGCCTTCCTGCAAGCTGTTGCCCACGCAGTCTTGATCTGCCCCCCACCCGTGCGCCCGGTGTCATAGTAGGTTGCCCCGATCTGCTTGCTGGATTGAGAGCCATAAGGTCTCTTGCATCTTACTGGGCGGAATACGCGGCCCGTTCTCCCCTTTATGCCTTCCAGCGCTCGCACCACGACTGGGGGTAGATCTATGTGTCGTTCATCATCTTGCTTCTGCCAGACCACGGCGCGCTTCCCAACTAGGTCCACATCCTTCCAGTCCAATTCAAGAGCCTCAGACATACGGGCGCCCGTTCCAATCAGGAAAATTAGCAGGGGTTGGATATGGAGTGCGGCCGATTCTACCAGGGCTGAGGCTTCTGCTGGGCGAAGAAACTGCATGCGAACTTGCTGCACCTTGGGGCGCTGAAATGCTGGTTTGTTGCACCAACCGCGTATTGCAGCAAACTCCAGAACAGCGCGTAACGGTGTCAGCACTGCACGTAGTTTCGTAGCCCCCGAGGCCTGTGCGCCCTTGGTCAATATGCTCTTGTAAGCATCGTCCAGATCCTGCTGTCCGATGCTTGCAAGCTTTGTCGTGCCAAAGTGCTGCAAAAGTCTACGCAAATGCGTGCGTGTTGTTTCAGTTCTAGGCTCGGCTTCCATATATGCAGCTACTGCATGGGCAAATGTTACGGTTGCCCTCTTCCCATAGACAGATTCTGTCCAGAGTTCCGCTTCGCGTTTCGCCCTGAAGGCTTCCGCTTGGACGGGGTTAGCAGTGCCAGTGCTTTCGAATAGGCTTTGTCCGCGGACAGTCCCGCGGATGTAGAGCGTTTTTCTGCCGGAGCGTGTGACGATTTTGAGCGACATTCCAGACTATCAATCAACCGGATAATATCATCAGGGTGGAAAACAATGCGGCCGACGATGCGCCTGTGAGTTGGTGCACCGTTATGCTCTGGGAAATTCTTCAGATGTTCGAGCAGCTTATTTCGACCAATGGTGCCTTGCAGATGTTCAAGGACATCCGGCACCTTCATGAGCTTGGGAATATCAGCCACTTCCGATCCTCCCCGCCTGCGCAGGCTCCGTTGCCCGGCGCTCCGCTTTGAGGATGTACCGTCTGGCTGCTTCCCATCCGTGAACAATGGGGCCGCCTTCAAATATGCATGCTAACGCAGCAATCTGTTCCACTCTCGTCCTCATGCTACATCGTCTTTCTTGTTCTGGTTCAGAACGTGGACAGTATCTGTCCAGCCGATAATCGCGGGGGCATCGCCCGTTTCATCCAGCTCACACTCTGCAAATTCGATCTGAAAAAAGGGATCAGACAGCAGGATGCTAAAAAGCCCCTGCTGAATGACTGTCATTTCCAAAAACCAATCCGGCAGGTCAGGCGCGCTGTGGCCGGTAATCACGCTCCGGCCGTCCTGCCTGTGCCTGCTGCAATCCGGGAACCGGATCTGATAACCATTCTGCAGGTCGGCCAGAACACCGGAATACCGGCCCTGCCCGTTATTGGTCAGAGTAATCTGGTACCGGGGCATCGCTCATGCTCCATGGGCCTGTGGCATCGGCAATGCTGGGCGCATCATTCGCCACAATGGGGCGGCGCAGTCTCATGGCCATCTTGTCCGCCTGGTCGCGCATACAGGCGGCGATTGCATCCAGTGCGTTTGCGGCAGGCATGAACAGTTCAGCCCGGCATGAAAATGCCGCTTGCCCAAAATTGTCGGCGTGGTGGCGTAGCTGTTTCACCATTTCCAGAATGCGGGCATCCTGATTAAGCACGCGAATATTGCTGCGCTCCCGCATTACAGGCACTCCGCAAGGCTGGATGTTACCGGCCCCATGCCCGGCACATGCGGGATAGGCCGCACCCATGCGGCGCTAAGGCGGACATGCTGGCCATTGGCAAAGCGCACGATATGGTGTCGCGCTTGGCCGTTATGCATCTCTACCCGCACTTCGCGCGCTATAATGGGATAGGCTCCCAGTCCGCACGGGCGGGGATGTGGGTCGTATATGATCACATCCCGAGTGGATGCGAGGGACTGAACGGGGCTCATGCGCGCCCCCTTGTTGCTGCGCTGGGGAGCGCCTTGCGGTACTCCCCAGCATCTTCCATCATCGGACTTGCAACAGACTTGATGAGGAAACCAATGTCAGACGATAGGAAGCCTACGCCACTACCAGAGCGTGTTCCTGCACCAGAAAAGGAAACCAAGCAGGCGCCAAGGCCGCGGTAACCGGCTGCTACCTCCCGGTGATAATATGGGCCAGCGCACCGACAGCGGGAATAGCCGCAAAGCTGGCCCATGAGCAGACCAGCCACCGGGAGCATACTGTCAGTTGGCCCCTGTTCTCCTGTATACCCGATTGAAAACTGAGCGCCTGCTGTTCCACCACGGCCAGCTCGTTCCGCAACGCGGTATGCAGGAACCAATCTGGCATCTGCGTTGGGGGAACCCACTGCCTCGGCCGCAACACCATTGCGGCACAAGCGGCCGTCAGGCCAGAAAACAGGCAAACAGACAGCATCGTGCAGGGCAGTTTTTGGTTGATTGTCAGCGCCAACAACGCGCAGGACAGGGTAACGCTCCAGCCAATGGTCTGCCCGGCCCGCGATGTCAGGCTGTCCATGGATGCTGACTGAAATTCCAGCCTTTTCTGCGCTTGGTCGAGCGCCTGACGCGCACACCACAGCCGCAGGCCTTCCGCTGCAATCTCCCCCACATCTACCGTTGGCGGATTGCTGGTGCTTTCGGTCATAGGATGGGCCTGCTGAAATGGTTGATGTAACGGCGGCAAGTCTAGCACATGGCGGTGGAGCGGCTAACGCGGACTGCTCCCGGCGGCTCTGTCGTGCGGTATATGGCATTCATTCCTCCATCGCGGGGTGGCGATGGAGATAAGTTTCATCAGGTGAAAGCCTCTGTCAATAAAAAATTTCTTCTGGTGAAATTCAGTGCCGCTTTCGCATGGCTTTTCCGGCAGCAACCCATGCGTCAAAAGCCTCTGGGTCTAAGTTTTCTGCTAGGTCTGCCGCTTCTTTGTACTTCTTGGCTTTATCTTTTTCAGAGGGATCAAACAATAACTCCTCTGGTTTGGCATTTAAGAGTTCAGCGATCCGGACAAATTGAGAAAGTGTCATATTTACCTTGCCGTTCAGCCACTTAGACACTGACGGCTCGGACATATTAAGATCTTCTGCAAGCCTTCTTTGCGTAATGTTACGCAGCTTCATCCAAGACTTAACGAACCGCAGTGTGTGGCGGTTTTTGGCAATTTCTTCCGGGGTTAGCTGCTTTTCCTTCATGTCCGTATTGTGCCTCTATTGGATAGAGACAGGCAGACATGCTGGTGAAAACTTTCTTGACCTGAAACTTTCATCAGAATAAAGATTTTGCATGTCTTTGAAGGCTCTCCTTAAGGAGCAGGGGAAAACCCAAGCTCAACTTGCTGCCCAAATAGGGGTGAGTGAGCCAACTGTATCCCGATGGGTTCGGGGGACAGCTTTTATTCCGACGCAGATGTTGCGTGCCGTTTCACGCGCTTTAGGCGTGCCGTTAGAGACTTTGGTTCCAGACGATGGAGGATTTACAGCATGAAACCTCATGAACCCACCAGTACGCCCTCCCCGTCAGGCCGTCACCCGGAAGCTGTTCGGGCTAGCGCCTTTTATATTGTGGTCAAGCGCATGATGGACGTAACTGGGGGACGCGGTGGCATACCTACCGGTATTGCTGGGGGGCCAGAATAATGCCTATTCCTGCAATAAAAACTGCCACAAAAGAGGTTGTCCAGCGCGTTGGTGGGTATGAGGCTGCGGCCTCCATATCCCGTGTTGGCAAGTCTAACCTGAGCGATTACGGCAACCGGGCCAGCCCGCTTATTGTGCCGGTCGATGTGGCCATTGTTCTGGATCGTTGCGCCCAGCAACCCATTATTCTGGCGGCTATGGCCCATGCTGAGGGCTTTGCTCTGGTGCCCCTGCACTTTGGTGAGGGGCATATTCCCAAGGATATGGCTGAGTTCACCGACAAGGCCAGTCAGGCCATTCAGCGCGGGTTTGAGGCGCTGGAAGACCGGCGGGTGGATGTGCATGAAGCCCATGAAATCGCCCGTTGTATGAGCGATGTTATCCGGGTGGCCGAACATATCCGCGGCAGCATGGGCAAGATCATATCTGAAAACAAGCCCTGTCTGGTTGATAGCCCGTCAACGGATGCAGCCTGATGCCGCGTGAAGCCATAGACTGGTCGCGGCTGGATCAGAAGCTCAGGCATTTTTCGCGCTGCGGCATTCCCATCCGGCGGCAGGCGCTCCGGCTTGGAATTTCGGAGCGATCAATAAAGTTGCGGCGGTCTGCCCTTGGCATAGTCCGTGACCAAACAAGCAGAAAAAGGGAGAGCGCCCATGGCGCGTGTTAGGCCCGGCACAGCCGCGGCATTGGCCCTGTGGAGCGTCTGGCCTTCGCGGAGTGATATTCTGGTGCCAGCGCAAAAGCAGCCTGTGCAGCGCGTCCAGTACCGGCGGCCACTCAATGCGGAGGCACTGGCGAAAGGTCATATTCGTCCCGATCTGGCCCGGCAGGTCAGGGTTTCAAGCGGCTACACATGGAAGCCGTTAAACGTCAGGGAATAAGGATCAGATTATGCAAAGCCCTGCATCGCTCTCAGAGGTGCACATGAATGGAGCCCCGGCACTCGAGTTGATTGACCTGTGCGCCCGCCTGAACGCAGCTATACAGGTAGCAGGCGGCGTCCCGGCGTTTGCGCGCCTGCATGGCCTCAAGCAGCAAGAAGTGCGCGATACGCAAAACCTCAAGTCCGTGTCGCCCAATGTGACAAAGGTCGTTGGCCTTGTGCCGGTCCTGCGCTATCCAGTGAAATCTCAGGCAGGGCGGTTGGCCCATCCTCTGGAAATTCAAGAAAATCTGAATAGTTTTATTCGCCAGCATCCCACGCAACGGGCAGCGGCAGCCGCGCTTGGCATAAGCGAGCAGCACCTTTCCAACATCCAGAATGACCGTCGGGGCTTTACGCCTGTCCTGACGGCGCTTGGTTTTGAGTTGCCCGTCATGCGGTTTGTAGGGGTCGTATAATGGAAGCTGATTTTTACGGGTCCGTCTTACGGCAGCCACCGGAAAACCTCGCCGCGGAGCAGTCCCTTCTTGGCACGATCCTGTTCGATAATAGGGCGCTGGCCACGGTGGATGATATCGTTGGGCCAGAACAGTTTGCCAGTGCCTTAAACGGCCATACGTTCGGACTGTTCCGAAAAATCATTTACTCGGGCAATACGGCGGATCCCATCACGCTTCGCTCCATGCTGGATGGGCATATCCTACTGGGTCGCATGAGCCTTGGTGATTACATGCAGGCATTACTCGGCTCTGTTATCGGTGTGCCGGCAGCGCCCTCCCATGCGCGAGCCATCAGGGATACGTGGGTGCGCAGGTGCCTGTTCAAAATCTGCACGGAAACACTAGATCGCTGCGCCCGCCCAGGTGAAGACGGTGCCAGTGAGATTGTCGATGCACTGGAAACGGGCCTGCTGGATATCGCGCGTGGCACGGTCGAGGCAGCGCCAACGCATAGTCTGGAAGACGCCATGCGCTCTGCCAGGCAGGCTGCTCTGGATGCCTGCCAACGCGGCACGGGCCTCGCGGGCATCACATGGGGATACCGTGCGCTGGATCGCATGACAGGCGGGCTTATGCCGTCCGCCATGTATCTGCTGGGTGCGCGCCCGGCTATGGGCAAAACAGCCCTTGGCTTCGGCATAGCCACCCGTGCGGCGGCGGCTGGTCATAGTGTTCTGTTCTGGTCTGGCGAAATGACCGCCGCGCAACTCGGCGCGCGGGCAGGCGCTGCGTGGGCGGGTCTGTCCACGCAGTCTGTGTTCACCGGCAGGCGCTACGATATCCCGGAAGATGTAGAGACGGGAGAGCGCGAAGCCCTGTCAGGCTGGCAATGGCGGGATCTGGAAGCGGGGGAGCGCGCAGCCGCCACCCTGCCACTGCAAATAGATACGCAATCTCGCATTACTGTTGCGCGGCTGCGTTCACGCGCCCGCCGCATGAAGCGGAGCCGCGCTGGGCTTGACCTGATTGTGGTGGACTATGCGGGACTTATGTCTTCTGGGTCTGATTATGCGGACCAGAAGCCGTATGAACGGATCACCAAAATATCAGGCCAGCTCAAACAACTGGCGACAGAGCTTGAAATCCCTATTCTCGTTCTGGCGCAGCTCAGCCGCGAAACGGAGCGGCGCGAAGATAAGCGGCCCATGATGTCCGACCTGCGGGATTCCGGCGCGCTGGAGCAGGATGCCGATGCCATTCTGCTGCTGCACCGGGAGCACTACTACCTGAAAAAGCAGGCTGATGCAGGTGTTACGAGAAAGGACAAGGAAAGTTATGAAGATTACACAAACCGCGCAAGTGAACTTGTGCAGCGGGTAAATCAGGCTGAAGGCAGGGCAGATGTTCTGATACCCAAAAACAGGCAGGGGCCAGAGGGTACGTGCCATCTCCACTTCACTAACCGTACAACGTGGTTCCGGGACACATCGGAAGATGTAAACGGTCCGGCATGGTGCAGACCGGAGTAAAGTAGATGAGACTGCCCCGCCAGAGATTTGGGAAGCATGCCCGTTCAGTGATGGCAGATAGACGGTGGCCTTTGCTGCCTCTGTCGGCACGGGCAGCATGGCTCCAGTTAACGGATCTGGGAGATGTCATGCCTGAGCTGAGGCAGCCCCGGATGGGTGGTGCTGTTACCGCGGATGAACTGTGCCGCCTGCTTTCTGCCCACTCCGACGAACTGGCGGGCGCGCTCCGCCACCTTGTTGAACGTCAGATTATGGAGCCGGTGGCCAATGGCTACCGGCTGAAGGTGTATTGATCATGGCCCGTAAATGCATGGGAAAACTTATCTTCGACATGGGGCGGGATATCCGTATGCAGGCCCTTGGCCCGGCTGCATTTGGTATCTGGGTCATGCTCATGGGGCTGATTGATGAAATCGGTAACGAGGGATCAGCCACCTTTGGTATGGGCCGCGCGCCCGCTTTGGCGGATGTCGCGCGCCTTCGGTTCGGCATGACGGAAACCGAACTGAAAACCCAAATTGAAACCCAAAGCAAAACCCATTTGCTCTCATGGAATGATGAAACGCAAACGCTTGCATATGCGGCGGAGCTTCAGCCCAGCAAGCGCACGATTGCAAACCGATTGAATGGCGCAAAGGGCGGAAGACCGACAAAAAACCGCCTTACCGAGCGTACTGATCCTGCGCAACGCCACCTACCACCCATGCTTATACAGGGAGGGAAACCCATGCTTTCCGGGAAAACCCAGCCAGAAACCCACGCGCCTATAGCTAAGCTGGCTATTACTGAAAGTAATCAAGCTATAGCTAAGGCTCCTGCACCAGAAGCGATCGATGCGGTCTATCAGCGCATAGGGCCGAAGGCTTTCGAATTGGCGGGACTGGACCCGGTGAAGGATATGTCAAACTGGATGGCCGCTCGCCAGTGGGCCGCGGATGGCCTTGCGCATGGCATGACGCCGGATGAAATCGACCGCCTTGTTTCAGCCGTCGTAGCAAGCGTTACCGAGCGCCAACAGGCGAAAGATAGCGGCTGGAAGCCCAAGCATATCGGGTATTTCACGCCTGCGGTGAAGGCTGCGATCGCTGCTGGCGATGTGCCTGAGGCTGCCATGACGCCAGAACGCCGCAAGGCCGGTCAGGCGTTTGAGCGCGACATGCTCGCATGGATGCGTTCCGGCGCTCAGGGGCCAATGCCTCGGCTGGAGGATTACTTTGGTAAGGCAGCAGCATGAGCGCAGCAAACCGCGCGCCTCTATCAGGGCAAGAAATGGCTGAGCAGGTTGAGCATCGCCTGTTCGAGGCCGGTCTGACGCTCGCCTGTATGCCATCTCATGGTCTGCGCCCGGCCTGTTACGGTTCGTCATGGCAAGAGACACTCATGGAACTGGACGATCTGTTGAGCCTGACAGCAGAAAGTGCAATCAGGCCGCCCATGCCTAGCGCCGCGGCAATCTCCCGCATGGATGAAGCCATGGGCTGGGTGTCGTGGATCCAGAACACGGCACATCGTCGCGTCGTTCTGTTCTGGATGATGATACACCCGCTTTCTGCTCGGCATCGGTATAGCTGGCGCCAGATTGGCGACAGAATGGGCCGCGACCATAAAACCGTTAAAAGCTGGTTTTTCAGGGGCATAGCTGAGATTACAAAAAAAACTTACGCCTGAGTGCATTTTTGTCTTCCCAAATCCCCCAAAATGCACTCTTTTAACAACCATACTTCGGGGTCGTGCAGCCTACAGGCTACGCGGCCTTTTTTATTGCCCGGAACGCTGCAATGGCACCACGCCTCAAATGCTTGTCTTCTGGCCTGCCCACAATAGATACCCGCATAGCCCAACCGCCGCCTAAGCGAGTTGATCCGTTTTATCTGTCCCGACCGTGGAGGCAGTTAATGCGGCAGCTTGTCACCAGTCGCGGTGATGCCTGTCAGGAATGTGGCCGGTCAGGTGTTCGCCTATTTGGCGATCATGTTCACGAACTCAAAGATGGTGGGGCATTGCTGGACCCCGCCAATATCAGGCTGCTCTGTGGCTCCTGCCACACCAAAAAGACCGCCAAGGTCCGCGCAGCCCGGATGGCCGAACGTCATGGCCGCGAATAAACGGCAGAAATCAGCCATTTTCCGGTAATTTCCGGGCGCCAGCCCTCTGGGGTGGGGCGGGTCAAAAGTCTAACCCGTCACGGGCACCCTAACCGCGCCAGGCTCACGCGCAGATTTTTTTCTGGCGTTTGAATTCAATCAAACAATCAAAGGAGGGAGTGATGGCACGCGGCGGCGCTCGTCCGGGTGCTGGCCGTAAGAAAAAAGCGGTCACAACCGAAGACTGGAAAGGCCCAGATCTCCCTGAAGGCAAAAGCCTTCGACCTCTGGATTTCTGGCTGGCAATCCTGAGAGACCCTAACGCCCCGCTGGATCTACGTATGCTGGCAGCAAAAGAGGCGATGCCTTTCATGCACGCGAAGCCTGCCCCGGCTCGTGAAGATGGCCAGACAGACTTGGCGAATGCTCCGGGCGCGGGGGATGACTGGACGCATGATCTTGACCCACGCAACGCAGCAGGAGGCGTTCACTGATGGTATGGGATCTGAGCTGCCGTGACTGGCGCGAACGTATCCGCTCAGGCCAGTCCCTTATGCCAGAGCTGCCCCATCTCGACCAAGCGCGGGCAGAATGGGCAGTCAGGATATTTAACCGGCTCCGTATTCCTGATGTACCTGGCACGCCAGCTCTGTCGGAAGCCTGCGGAGACTGGTTCCGCGAGATCGTCATGGCCCTGCATGGCTCTCTGGATGCGACTACGCGGGAGCGCATGATACGCGAGCTGTTCCTGCTTGTGCCCAAGAAAAACGCCAAAACCACGCTTGGCGCTGCACTCATGCTCACCTCTGTCATGATCAACGACAGACCACGGGCGGAATTTCTGATTGTCGCCCCGACAAAGGAAATTGCCCAGCTCGCCTTTGACCAGGCGACGGGTATGATTGAGCTGGATAGAGGGCTGCGCCGGCGGTTCCACATTCAGGCACACAAGAAAACCATCACGTTTCTGCAGTCCGGGGCCACGCTCCAGATCAAGACATTCTCGCCAGACGTGATGACCGGCGTAAAACCGGCTGGTGTTCTGGTCGATGAAGAGCATGTGATTGCTGAAAAATCGGACGCTGCCCGCGTCATGGGCCAGATCCGGGGCGGCATGGTCAGCCAGCCAGAAGCTTTCTTGCTGATCATCACTACCCAGAGCGAGAAACCGCCACGCGGTGTGTTCAAAGCTGACCTGATGAAGGCTCGGGCTATTCGTGATGGTGATACCCAAGGCCATACCCTGCCGATCCTCTACGAAATGCCAGAGGATCTACAGAAAGCTTCGACCGTCCCAGGCGAGCCCGCGCCATGGGAAAACCCGGCTGTCTGGCAGATGGTACTGCCCAACGCAGGCCGGTCGATCACAGTAGAGCGTCTGGAGCAGGACTACAGCGAGGCGCGCAGTGCCGGTCTGGAGGAACTGATACGCTGGGCTTCTCAGCATCTGAATGTGGAAATCGGCCTTGCCCTGCGTAATGACCGCTGGGCCGGAGCTGATTACTGGCTGGATCAGGCTGACGATGAGCTGACACTGGCAGAAATCCAGAACCGGGCAGACGTAATTGTGGCCGGTATCGACGGCGGCGGTCTGGATGATCTACTGGCCCTCGTCGTTCTGGGGCGTGACAGCGTGACTGCTGAATGGCTCTGCTGGTCGCGGAGCTGGGTCAACCTCAACGTGCTTGAGATCCGCAAAAAGGAGGCCAGCCAGTTTCTCGACTTTGAAAAGCAGGGGGATCTCTGGGTCATGAAGGATCCGGGGGGCGATATCGAGCAGTTGGCCGATACCCTGAAATCCGTCAGCAAGACTGGCAAGCTGGCAATGGTAGGCCTCGACCCTATGGGAGTCGGCGCCATCGTAGATGCGCTTGCGGAGCGAGGCATAGATGGCCCGAGGGTCGTCGGAGTGTCGCAGGGCTGGACGCTTTCCGGCGCCATCAAGACGGCCGAACGCAAACTGTCCGATGGCACCCTTGTTCACTGCGGGCAGCCCATCATGGCGTGGGCCGTCAGCAACGCCAAAGTGGAGGCGCGCGGCAATGCCATCATCATCACCAAGCAGGCCGCAGGAAACCTGAAAATAGACCCGCTTATGGCGCTGCTCAATGCGGTGGTGCTGATGTCCAAAAACCCACAGGCTAAGCCCACGATGGCGGGCTTCCTACGTAGAGGATTACTCTCGGCATGACCTTCAAGAAGCGTGTCCAGGGATGGATGTTCAAGGCGATTAACGCCATGAGCATGACTGTCACAGGCGTAAACCTGCTGGATATGCGTCTGGGAGCATTTCTGGCGGGTGGCCCTACCTACAGCGGTAAAATGGTGTCTGTGGATAGCGCCATACAGCTCGATACGGTCTGGGCCTGTACACGGCTGATTTCCGACACGATTGGCGCCATGCCGCTCAAGCTCTACCAGCGGCAAGGGGATGGCAGCTCTTCGGTCTTGGCTCGGAGCCATCCTCTATACCGTATTCTCTACAGCTCCCCCAATGCGGACATGACGGCCATGGAATTCTGGTCCGCTATGGTCGCCTGTCTCATGCTCTGGGGTAATGCTTTTGCTCAGGTCATCTGGAGCGACGGCACGGCCGGGCGGCGGGTTGTGGCGCTTAACCCGCTTAGGCCTGACAGAATGACCGTACAGCGGGACGGCGGTACGGGAATGCTGATCTATACCTATGTTTATCAGGGCCAGACGCTCACCCTTACGGAAGATAGTATCTTCCACATCAAGGGTTATTGCACGGATGGCATGATGGGGATTTCTCCTGTCAGTGCCGGCCGTCAGCAGATGGGCAGTGCTATGGCGGCGGAAGAGGCGGCAGGCCGTATGTTCGCCAATGGGCTGATGAGCCAGACCTACATCAAAAGTCCTGACTGGGTTCCTGAAGATCAGGAAGCACGGGTCAAGCAGATCCTTGCCGACTACTCAGGTGCGGTCAATGCGGGCAAAACACCGCTGCTGGAAGGTGGCTGGTCTGTCGAGACCATAGGGATGAAACCTGAGGATATGCAGCTTCTCCAGACCCGCGGCTTCAATGTGGAAACGTTGTGCCGTTGGTTTGGGGTTGCTCCGGTCATGATCGGGCGCATGGAGAAGTCCACGGCCTGGGGCTCTGGTCTGGAACAGATGAACCTCTGGTTCCTGACATACACGCTCCAGCCGTGGCTCGTGCGGATTGAGCAGGCCATTACGCGCTGCCTTCTGCAGCCTGCGGAAAAGGAGGTGTATTTCGCACAGCACAATGTCGATGCCCTTTTGAGGGCAGACAGTCAGGGCCGGGCGCAGCTTGAGGCATCGCAGGTCCAGAACGGTATCAAAACCCGGAACGAGATCAGGGCAAAAGAGGGCGATCCACCATTGCCGGGCGGGGATATTCTGACCGTGCAGGCGCAATTCATCCCTCTGTCGGATGTGGGCAAGGCAGCGGTTCTGCCAAACGTGCAGCCCCTCCCCGTCTCAGTTCCTGCAACCCTGCCGCAGCCGGGCGGCTCAATAGGAAATCCTGAGAATGTTTGATTTGGAAGTCTGCGCCGTTCCCTTTGAGTGCAAGGCTGTTGCCGGAGCCAATGGTGAGGCTGGTCATGTAGAAGGATATGGTGCCGTATTCGGTAATACGGACTCTCATGGAGATGTCATTCTGCCTGGGGCGTTTGCCCAGTCCATTGCTGAGCGTAAAGCGCAGGGCAGGCTTTTGCCCATGCACGTTATGCACGGCTTCTTTGGAGGTGACGGTGTGCCTGCCGGCGTATGGAGTGCCGTATCCGAAGATAGCAAGGGGCTTCATGTCAAAGGCAAGATATCTGGCACCGGCACGGACGCCGGGCGGCTGCTTTATGAGCGGATAAAGGATGGCGCTCTGGGGGGCTTGTCCATCGGGTTCAGTATTCCCAAGGACGGCTCTGTCAAAATGACAGAGCCGCAGGGGCCAAGACGGCAGATAAAGCAGGCAAACCTGCATGAGGTAAGCCTTGTGGATGATCCCAGCAATGCTCTGGCCCGCGTTACCGACCTTAAGCGGCGTATGGGGGGTGAGTTCAAATCCACCATCCAAACCACGGCCGCCATGCAGGCGCTGGAAGCTGCCCTAGGCATTTACCAGAAGTCGCTTCAGGGAAACGATGCCCCAACAGCGGAGGAACGTCAGCAGCTTCTGACGCACCTGCAGGATGCCTACGAGGCCTTGACGGGCAAGCGGATGCCGGATGACCTGAAATCCGCCCTACCCTTTCTGCCTCCTGAGCTGAAAGCTGCCGTATCCGCGCTCAAAAACGCCCTGAATGGCCCCGCCAGACACCCGAATGTCTTGGATGGCGCGCCAACTAGCCTCGTGCCCGCCAGTCTTTCCGGTTTTCGTCTGACCTGACGCGAGCAGCCTTTTTTATCCACAGCCGCCCTTTGAGGCGGCTTTTTTTTATGGGAAAAACCATGACTACCGAAAACGAATACAAAGTCGCCGTCCAGCAGCTTACCGAAGCAACCGGCGAGGTTAAGAAATACGCCGAAAAGACGGATGCCGAGATCAAAAACCTTGGCAAGGTGACGGAGGAAACCAAAGCGGCTGCTGACAAGGCGCTGACGGAAATGAACGGGTTTTCGGCCCGCGTAACGGAGTTGGAGCAGAAATTCTCCCGCATGGGCAGCGGACCGGTTCAGGCTCAGGAACGCAAAAGCGTTGGCCAGTTCGTCGTTGAGTCCGATGAGGTGAAATCCATCCTCAAGGAAAACGGTGCATGGACAGGCCGTGCTCGCATCGAGCTGAAAAATATTACATCGACTGTCGCCGGTACGTCGGGTTCTGGGCTGGTAGTGGCCGACCGCGTGGCGGGCGTTGTCGCGCAGCCCCAGCGCAAGCTGGTTGTGCGCGATCTGCTGATGCCCGGCACCACAGCTTCCAATGCCATCGACTACGTGAAGGAAACGGGCTTTACGAACAACGCTGCGGAAGTGGCGGAAAACCCCGGTGTAGCCAAGCCAAAGTCGGATATTACCTTTGATCTGGAAAATCTGCCTGTCCGTACGGTTGCCCATTTTGTGCTGGCGTCCGTACAGGTTCTGGCCGATGCCCCCATGCTCCAGTCTTACATCAACGGGCGACTGATTTATGGCCTCAAGCTGCGTGAAGACATGCAGCTTCTCAATGGTGATGGCACGGGAGTTAACCTCAAAGGGCTCATGGCGCAGGCCACCGGGTACGCCCAGCCTGCTGGGGTCACGATCAAGGATGCCACCATGATCGACACGCTCCGGCTTGCCATGCTGCAGGCGACGCTGGCCGAATACCCGGCAACCGGCCACGTTCTCAACCCCACGGACTGGGCCAGCATCGAACTGACCAAGGATGCCCAGAGCCGTTATGTCTTCTCCAACCCGACCGGCCTGGCTTCCCCTGTCCTATGGGGGCTGCCGGTTGCGGAAAGCCTGTCCATGGCCGCTGGTAGCTTTTTGACCGGGGCTTTGGAATATGCCGCCCAGATCTTCGACCGCGAAGAGGCAGCGGTTGCCATCTCCACGGAAGACAGTGACAATTTCCAGAAAAACATGGTCACGATCCGCGCGGAAGAGCGGCTGGCGCTGGCTGTGTATCGCCCAGAAGCCCTGATCAAAGGCACATTTGCCGCTCCTGCGGGTGGCTAAGGGGATGCCATGAGACGGACAATCCCAGTCGGGGCTCCGGCGGCGCTTGCGCCGCTGGCTTCGCTCGAAGATCTGAAAGCAGACCTGGGCATTACGGACAATGGCCAAGACGCCCGGCTTAGCAGTCTGCTTCTTGAAGCGTCAGGAATGGCCCTAGCCTATGTCGGACGCTCCATTATGCGAGCCGTCTGGCGGGACAATATTACGATTGAGCCGGGTGCAAAGCGGCTACAGCTTGTCCTTGGGCGCTGGCCTCTTCTGTCCATAAAAGCCATGTCTATTGGCACTGTATCTCTGACGCCTGAACAGGTCGAAGCTCTGAACGTGGATCCGGCTTCTGCCATCATTTACCCGGCAGACACAGGCGGCCGTCTCTGGTCTGCTGGCAGCTACACCATTGATTATACGGCCGGGTATGCCCTGCCGGGTTCGAACGATCCGTTGCTGATCCCGCCGAATATCCAGCGGGCAGTCAGGCAGATTGCAACCGGGCTCTGGCATGGTGCGGGCCGCGATCCGCTACTGAAATCAGAGGCGGAACAGGGGGTGGGATCCACAAGCTGGAATGTTTCCGCTCCCGGCCTGGGTGGCCTGCCACAAGAAGCTGCGTCCATCCTCATCCCTTACCGTACAGCGGGGTTCCGATGAATTACAGAACAGACCGCAGACGCCGCCAGATCCGGGCCAAGGGCCGTAGCATGACGCTGCGGCGGCCTAATGGCGGCACCTCCATTGTCCTGATGGCCTATGCGCCGCCGCCGCAGGCTGTCACGCTGGATACTGGCGCAGCCATTGCCCCATTCGTCGCCCAGACCACCAATGATGAACTGGCGGCCGGTGCCTATGGGGCGCCCCGCACGGATGACATCCTGATGGATGGCGCGCGGCGCTATGCCCTCAAGGATGCCCAGCCTGTCTATGACGGTTCAGTTCTTTGTGGCTGGACATTAATTGCATCAGGAGGGGAAGCCAATGACATCTCCGGCAGTCTGGTCTGATGCCTGGGCGCGCGCCACGGCGGCGGCACAGGCGGATGGAGCGAGCGTGCTGGATCCGGCCACTTCCGTTCAGACGGTGCCTGACGGAGCCTATTGGGTCATGGAAACAGACACAGCCCTGTCTGACCGCATGGGCGCTGGTGAGCCGGTCAATGCGGAAACAGGCACGATCTGGCTGCATCTGATGGTGCCCAAGGGCACAGGAACCCCGGCAGCTCTCGCATCGCGCATCGGCATGTCCAATGCGTTCCGCTCCAACCCCTCCCCTGGCGGGGGCCTGTCCTACTTCGAGCAGCACTTTGACCCGCCGAACCTGAGCACGGACGGAACCCGCTACAGGTTCTCGCTTGGCGTTGCCTACGAGTTCCAGAACCTACCTCCCCAAATAGCAGGCTGATCGAGACCGATCTCCTATTTGCCTCCCATTTCCCGATCATTTGGCCACCCATTTTGGTGGCTTTTTTTTATGGAGTGAGCCATGCCGCCCTATACAGGGTCCACAACCGGCTACGCTGCTGGCGAGCAGACAAACGCCGGTGTCATCACCTATATTCTCGAAAGCGCCTACAAGGTTCCGCAGGCTGGTGCTGCGCAGGATCTGCGCTTTACCTCAGAAACGCTTGCCAAGGCTGAAACCACATCCTCGCCGGATGAAATCAATGAACTGGCGGAAACCAGCCAGACGGTTGTAACGCAGGTTTCAGCCTCGGGGTCCATTTCCGGGGCGTTGTCGTATGGCACTTATGACGACATGCTTGCGGGCGTTCTCACCAGTGACTGGCTGGTTGCAAAGGTTGCTGTCGGCATCGACAGTAAGGCAACGCCAGCAGTGACCGGTAGCTATGCGCTCAAAAGTGCTGCCCACGGTGGTAATGATGTGTTGCTGACATCAGCAGATCTGAGCGCATGGCCCGTAACCGGCATTATTCATGTCGTGGATACCGTAAACGCGCTGGATATCTATGCCAAATATACCGGCATTGACGGCGGCCTGCTCCTGCCTGCTGGCACGCTCAACGCCAGTGACGGTACGCCTCTGGTGGCCGATGGTGCTGTCATGGCTGACGGAGCTACCATTACGCTGGCCGACATCATGAATGGGACCATTTACAAAACATGGTCCGTGCAGAAGAAACTCGGCGCGCAGTTCCAAGTTTATCCCGGCAGCATGGTCAGTCAGGTGCAGATCAGCCTGCAGCAGGGTCAGGTTCCCACCATTCAGAATGACATGCAGTGCGCGAATATGCTGCTGTCCAGCACTGCCCTGACGGCCACCGTAACGCCCCGCACGACAAGCCTGATCATGGATACTGTGGGGGGTTTCGCCGGCGCCACGATTTTTGGCAAGGCACCGTCAGGCTGCATCCGGCAGGCAACCATCACCCTGTCACGGGATGGAAACGGGCAGGATATCGGCATGGGCCATGCTGATGCCTGCGGGATCCGCTTTGGCAGTTTCAAGGCTGCCGGGTCGCTGGAATATTTCTTCAAAGACTATACCGAGTTCCAGAAAGTTCAGTCTGGCATCACCGGCCCGGTAACGCTTGCGGTTAAGGGTGATGATGGCCGTGGGTATGTCTTCGTATTCATTGACGCCACACTGCGAAATTTCAAAACCCTGATCACGGGCAAGAACGCCACTGTCGTGGCGCAGTGCGACATCGAGGCCAACCCGGCGCCCGGCGGCATCACCTTCGCCATCTTCCGTATCTGAAAAAAGTTTTTCAGGGGTGTCCACTAATACCGACACCCTTCCCCTTCATGGCCGCCACGCGCGGCCTTTTTATGTGGAGCACTTCATGCCCGTTCTTTCTGATCTCGCCATTGACAGCAACGCCATCAATGATGGCGCTTGGGCCTCCATTGATGAGGTGCCCGGCCTTTCCATCAAAACGCGCGGTTACACCGACGCCTTTCTGGATGCCCAGAACCGCCGGCTTGAAAAGGCCATGCGGGCAGCGAGCGTTTCGCAGGCTGCCCTGATCCCCAACGCGGTACGCCGCCAGCTTAACGCACGTCTGCTGGCGGATTTTCTCCTGATTGATGTGAAAGGCCTCTTTCATGACGCCGAGCAGACCCAGCCGGTGACGGTCAATGAGTTCAAGGCCCTTTTGCAGGATCCGAAATATGCCCGTCTGGTCAATATCTGCTGGGAAGCCGCTGGGGCTATCACCCGTGACGGGGCCAGCCAGGCAGAGGAAGCCGAGGGAAACTCTGTAGCGCCCTCCAGTGGTGGCTGATCTGGGGGGAGTATCCCGGTCTGTGGGATGATGAAGAGGCCTCTTCCGACAGGGTAGACCCTCTTCCTCAATACCACTGGATCTGGCGGGCATGGCATCGCCTGTCCACAGACAGACGCGAAAGCCTCGCCCTGTTCGGTATGCCCTTTGGAGGAACAGTCTCAAAAAATCTGCCCAGGGGCACGCCATGGAGCATCGTCAGGCTGTGGGCAAAGCACCATCGTCTGACCGATGCGGAAATGGCGCTTCTTGACCGCTGTATCATCGCAATGGACCAGACCTACGCTAAGTTCTGGTCTGAAAAGAACAGGACTTAGCTAATGGCCAGATCTGCAGTGCGTTGGTCAACCATCATGCGTGAGCAGCTCACCCTGCAGGTCAGCGGTGGAGCATCCACGCAGGGCCTGCAGGCGGCTGTTGCCCGGCAAAGTCGCCTGATACGGGATACGGCTATCCAGCAGGGCCGCGCATCGCCGGTTTTCCTCACCAAGGTGGATGGGAAGCGCAATGCGGCGGAGGAAACCGTTAACCTTGCGGGCGGCACCATTACCTATGTGTTCAGCCAACTCGCACAGGCGGCGAACTGGGCGCTGGATGAGTGCCGCAAACGCTCCCCGGTGCGTAGCGGTGCGTTCCGCAGGAGCTGGGCGGTGCTGGTGGATGGTAAGCTCTGGGATACGGCACCAGCTACCATTCCGATGGGCTCGGAAGTCTGGATCGTGAACACCATGCCCTATGCCCGCAAGATCGAGGTGGGCGGACAGAAGATCAAAACTGACCCCCAGATTGTCGAGGCGGTCCGCCAGATCGTGCCGCGCCGTTTCAACGGCATCACGGCACAGCGGGCCTTTAAGCCACTGGCAGGAGGCCGGGACGCGCGCGGCGGTCCTGTTCCTTACATCCTCAAAGGGGCTGGCATCGCCTCCGGCTTGTCCTGGACCCGCAAGGGTGGCTGGGCACGCAAACATACATCTTACGTGAGCGAACGTGCCGACCGGCAGGCTGGCGAGCAGGTTCTTTACCCTACCCTTATCCTTACGGAACGGATCACCTGATATGACAGTCGTGCAGGTCAATGAAATTGATGTCGTCGTCAATGACAGGACAGCCGAAGGGGCAGCGTCTGCCGGCGTGCATCTGGATGAAGTGCAGGACAAGGCCTTTGCCGCGCGCGATGCCCTGAAAGACATGGGCAGCGCAGGAGATCAGGCCGCCCAGACCGTGGCAGGCGGTGCCAGAGACGCAGCAGCAGCCACGGACAACATGGCGGCTTCCGCAACAGCCAGCCTTTCTGCGATGCGCAAAGCTTATTCCGCTCTCAAGGCAGAAGCGGCCTCCCTACAAACGCAGCTCGACAAGGTGGGTGCTTCTGGTGGTGATACCGGCAACATCACGGCGGAACTGTCACGCACGCAAACGGAAATGGCGCGCCTGCAGGATAGCATGGCGTCGATGCGCCAGAAAACCGCCGCTGCAACCGATGCCCAACTGGCATGGAACGGCCAGTTGAACGCCGCCAATGCCCCGATTACCGGGCTGGCAAAAGCCATGGCCCAAACATCTGGGGCGGCTGATGGTCTGGGGAATGTCTTGCGGGCTGGCGTCAATACTGACCTAAAATCCTTATACCAGATGGGCGCGTCAGCAGGAGATACAATCTCACGTCTGACGCTTCGGCTACAAACCGCGCAGGACCGCTTGCAGCAGGTCAAGGTTCAATACCTGTCAGCAGTCGCCTCCGGTATGCCCGATCAGGATGCGCAGCGCATTGTGGCGGCCCAGCAGGCTGTTGTGGACACGCTGACGGAGCAGATTGCCGTGGCGCGCGAAGCAAGTGCAGCCATGGACGGGCTGACAAGCGCCCATATCCGCAGCACCAATGCCGCCAAACTGGAAGGCTATCAGGTTGGCATCCTCATGGATGAGGCGCACAAGTTCTTTGACATGGTGCTGGCCGGCGGCAACCCGCTACAGGCAGCATTTTACGAGGTGCCCAATGCCGTGCAGGTCATGGGGGGCTTTGGCGCTACACTCCAGCGTGTCACGGGTTTCCTGTCTGGACCCGGCGGGATTGCGGTTGCTGCTGCGGCGGCAGGTGCTGCCATCTACAAGGTGGGCGCCTATGCCGAGGGTGAACAGGAGCAGCTTGCCCAGCTTTCCCAGCATCTGCGCGCCACCCGCACTGATTACGCTGAAATGGCCACACAGGCGGAAGAGGCGGCGCGCGCCCTCACCCATAGCGCCGGTTCAAACCTGTCTCTTGATGATAGTCGCACCGTTGTGCAGACGCTGGTTGCGGTGCCGACAGTGGATACCAGCCAGCTCGACCGGCTGACTACAGAAGCCCGGAATCTGTCTGCCGTCATGGGCACTACTGTGCCCGAAGCCGCCAAGACCATGGCGGCCGCTATCCACGATCCGGCGCAGGCCGCCCAGAGCTTCTCCCAGAGCGGTATGCCGGGCTTCAATGCAGGGCTTGTGCTTATGGTGCAGCATATGCAGCAGGCCGGGAATGAAGCCGGGGCGTTGCGCCTGCTCATGGATACTCTGGATCATACGGTACAGGGTGCAGCCGATCAGGGCCTGACCAAATTCCAGCAGGCCTACCGTACTCTTAGCCACGACATGGGCGGGTCTGAGGATGTCTTGCGCGAATATGTGCGCGGTGCCGGTGATCTGTTCACGCAAATGGGCACGACCGCGCTGCAGGTGGTGGATGATATCATTCACGGGGTTGAAAAGATCCCGGCAGCTATCGGGAGCATCGGCACATCGCTCCTTGGCGTGGTGCAATCTGCTGGGAGTTGGATCGAAGGCGGTGTTGAAAGCGGCTTGAATGCAGTGGGTGCCACAAACATGGCCAGCCTTATGCATCAGGGCAGCACAGCCAGCCCCACATTTTCCGCCCCCGCTACAGGTGCGACCAGTGCAGCGGCTTCCGCTGCTTCAGCAGTTGCCGCTGCTCAGGACAAACAGATTCAGTCAACATCAGCATTGACTGCTCATTATGCTGAACTTGAAAAAGCCGTTACGGCTGCGTCTGGTGCCGATAATAGCCTTAGCGGGCAAATATCTGATCAGCAGCGCAAAATACAGATGCTGAACACAGCTTTGACAGCAGAAAAAGAACTTCATCGTGCAGGACAAGTCTCTGATGCTGCCTATTCGGAAGAAATGCGGAACCTTACGGGGCAGCTTCAAGCCGCGCAGGTCAGTCTTGCAGGTATGCGTGGCCCCTTTGCGGATCTGATCGAACAGCAGGACCGGGCGGCTCAGTCTGCGTCGGCCTTGACCGGATATGACAAGACCATGGTCAGCGCCGCCCAGCAGGCAGACGATGCGGCACGCTCGCTATCCGGCGGCATGGCCTCTGCTGCCGAAAAGTCTCTTGTTCAGGCCGCCGCCGCACGCACTCTGTCTGCGGAATACCAGACGAATCTTTCGGTGATTAACCGCAATATCGGGCTGCAGGACCAGATTACCGCAGCTTGGGAAAAAGGTGGCAGCGCAGCCAGCCATGCCACGAATTATGTTGAGGCCTATAACTACGTTCTTGACCATTTTGGTGCGACAAGCGCCAATTTTGGTCAGAAGGTGGATGCAATGGCCGCCAGTCTGGACAGGCTTTCTGCCTCCAGAGCCGCAACGCAGCTCGCCCAGCAAACCTCAGCCAATAACGACCAGTTGGCCGTGCTGCAGGCGCAGACTGCAACGCTAGGTCAGAATGACGAAGCCCGGCAAAGGCTCATCAGTCATATGCAGGCGGAACAGCAGCTTGAACGTGATGGCCGAAGCCTGACAGATGCTTCAGCACAGGCCTACCTCAAAAGTGCTGACGCTGTGGCTGACGCATCCATTGCCTACCAGCACCAGCAGCAGGTGCTTGATGATGTAACCGGCAGCCTGTCCAATATGACCGACCAGCTTTCAGACGGTATCACGCAGGGCTTCCTGCAGGGTACGTCCAGTGGCATGTCGTTCAAGAGCACGCTGCAGGGAGTGGAAACCCAGATTATTTCCATGCTGGCGCGCATGGCACTGATTAACCCGCTGCTTAACGCCATAGACGGCAAAAGCAGAACAACGCTTTCAGATATTAGCTCTCTGTTTGGTGGAGCTGGAGAAAGCGGTGGCAGCTCGGGGGGCGAAACCCTGGACGCGGTTTCCTCGTCTGGCTGGGCGATCAGTCCAGGTGAGGCACTGGCTATGAAAAACCAGATATCCGGTTCTTCCTCCAGTTCATCAGCATCTGGCCAAGGCTGGCTCGGCAGTTTGATTGGCACCAAAATTGGTGGAAGCAATGTTTCCATCGGTAGCATCGCTGGCGGGATAGCTGGCGGGATGAGCCTTGGCTCAGCGCTTTCCAGCGTGGGGGGCGGTTCTGATGGCACATGGGGAGCTTTGGCTGGTACTGCCGTAGGCACTGGTCTTGGGGCGTTCTTTGGCGGTCCGATTGGTGCCGTCATTGGCGGCACTGTCCTGGGCGGTCTGGGCGGCCTTATCGGCAGCCTGTTTTCTCAGACCCACTACGCCTGGGATACGGTTTCTGCGCAGAACGGACATCTGGGTATTTCAGGGACACGCACATACAAGGCCGGAGATGATGTAACGGGCCAGCTCAACCCCCAATTGAGCGCCGTCAATAAATTCCTTGACCTGAACGATGTCTATTTTGACGATGGCACTCTTGGTGACGTTGGGCACTACCATAAGGGCAAAACCAGCTACAGCCGGAACCTGTCCGATATTATCACCAACGGCACACTGGACAGTGATGACGCCAATCTGAAACAGGCGCTGAAAGACCTCATGCCCACCAGCGTGAGCGATATCAGCACCTGGCAGCAGGATGTGACCAGCATCAAATCCATATCGGATGCGATGGATACTATGAAAGTCAGCATCAAGAGCTTTGACGATAGCACCCATGTTACCGTTGATCACTTCAACGGCTACACGGGCGACATGGCCACGGCCCTTTCCACGCTGGATGGCAAAACCCTGACCGACTCTAACCTGCAAAGCCAGTTTCAGGCCATACAGGAGTTTGTCGGCACCACTATGCCGGGTCTGCTGCGCGTTACGGCTGCTGGCTCTGAAAGCCTCATGGATCAGGTGGATGATCTCAAGCAGAAATACCAGTCTGCGGCGGATACCGCCAAATCCTACGGGTTGGATGCCCAGGCGCTGCTTGATACTGGCAATGCCATAGCCGCCAAGATGATTGCAGATCAGAATACCAGTCTGGCGCAATCTGATCTGTCGGTGCAGGCCCGCTACATGGCGGCAACCGGCAATCAGGAAGGGGCTGACCTTTTGAACCAGCAGGTCAGCGGAGATCAGGCCATTGCCCAGTTGCAGGAAAGCTGGCGAGGGTATCTGGGCGACACCTACGCCCAGAATGCCACCTATCAGCAACAAATGGCTGACCTTGATAAAACGCTGGCGGCAGAACGGCTGGAAATCCAGCAGCAATATGCCGGTAATTCGCTCGCCCAGCTCCAGCAGTACAACAGTTCGGCTCTGCAATCGGTTACATCTGTGTTTTCCAGCCTGAACGGTTATGTGCAGGATCTGGCAACGTCTGATGCCTCGCCGCTGTCCATTCAGGCGCAGTATGGCGTGTCCAACGCCAATCTGACCTCTGACTATCAGGCGGCCATGGGCGGCGATTACGATGCCCTCTCTCGCGTCCAGTCCGATGCCCAGACCTACCTCACACTCGCAAAACAGTGGGACGGTTCTGGCACCGCCTACGCGGATGACTTCCAGCGGGTTCTGACCATGCTCCAGAGTATCGGAAGCCTTGGTTCAGATACCTTCACGGCGTCTCTGGCAAAGACACTGTTTCAGCAGAACACGGATGCGACCCTGCAGGTCAAAACAGCAATCCAGAGCATGCAAACGGCCATTACCGCAGAGCTGCGGCAGTTCACCCGAGTGCAGGCAGCAAAGGCAGCTTAAACCATGGCACAATCCAGCGTTCTCCTGTGGGCGCATGGCGCACGCCCGCATGGGGCGCTGGTCGCCCCTGATATCAAACCCCGCCCTACTAAAATCGTCCGCTTCGGGCAGGTGGCATTTTCAACCTTTCGTACGGTGGAGATGGACATTGTTCAGCCTTCCACCAACACTATCGAGTTCCTTTACGGCCATGGGGCCAGTGCCCACGGCGCTCCTATGGCCCCAGGCTTCAAGCTCGAAAAAGTCAGCACCCTTCGGTTTTCCGATGCGGGGTATGTGGCCGAAGATGGGACGCCTTATCCACCCTATGTAACCACGGCCTTTGACCTCGACCGCTCTTTGACGCTCAGTGCCGATGCTCTGGGTGGCTCGCTTTCTGCTGGAGCGATTACGCTGGGTAATCTCGGCGGACAACTCAACACCATGCTGGCCACCAACGTGAACGATCATCTGCCTGTGCGGATCCGCACCGGGCAGAAACAGTGGGATACCGCGCGCCGCCTCTGGGTTGATCCGCCAGCCGATACCCTTGGGCCGGTCTTTGCCGGTCTGGGCAAAGGCTGGAAACCCGATAGAACCAGCGTGCAGGTTGATCTGCTTGATGCCACCTACTGGCTGTCCAGCACCATGCCGATTTCCATTTATGGTGGCACTGGCAAACTGGATGGAGACAGCAATGTGGCTGGGCGGTTCGCACCGCGTCTGCGAGGTCGGGCCAGCAACATCACCCCGACCCTGACTGACAGCGTGAATTATGTCTATCAGGTGTCCGATGGGCCAGCCTCCATCACCGCCCTGTATGAAGGCGGATATGCCGGGGGCATCGCCTTTGCTGGTCAGGTAGTGGATATCTACGCCGCAGCTCCGGCGCCCGGTACCTACACAGTGCAGACCGGGGCCTATGGCACATGGTTCCGTCTGGGCACCAAGCCGGTTTATGCCATTACGGTGGATGCCGCCGGGCAGTTCAGGTCAGGTGCTGCCCCCACCAATGTTCTTGATATCCTGCGGCAGTTCCTGCTTGAGGATATGTTGCTGCCGTCTGCTTATGTGGATCCGGCATGGCCCGCCTTCTCTACCATAGCACCATGGCCCGGCGGATGGTTCTGGGATGGTTCGGCAGGCGTGACAGGGAAAGAGGCCGTTACTGCCCTGTTGTCTGGGCTAGGGATCACACTGACACCTACCCGCACGGGAACGCTACTGCCCATTCTGCTTCTGGCCCCAGAAACAGACAGCAGTGTGGTTGCGGAATTAACGGCCGATATCATCACGGACCTGGCGGCTGATGCGCTGGATAGCTCTCTGGACCCGCCGACATGGCGCTGGAGGATAGGTTTTGGACATAACTTCACCGTGCAGGCAGCGGGTTCCAGCCTACACCCCCAGATTACCGGCTCCCAGCAGTCCTTCGTTGCGCAGCAGGACCGGGCCGCCATCTGGTATTCACCCGAGACAAAGGCGCGTTACCGCGTGCCTAACGACCCGGACACAATCAGCACGGCGCTGAGCAGGCAGGATGATGCCGCCCTGATTGCCCAGCGCCATGGAGCCCTCTGGGGCGTACAGCGCAGGCTCTGGGCAGTATCCATTCCCCAGTTCTATGCCTGGCAGATTGAGCTGGGTGATATCGTCGGGTTGACTGCTCCCGCTCCTGGTCTGGAGCAACGTGCCATCGGCGTGGTCGTGGCTGAACAGATCCGCGCGGCGGATCAGACCGTCACCTTGCAGATACTGGTGTAATTCATGGAAAATTGTGGTTTCGGGTGGCAGAACCATGTTCTGGACGCCACCCTTGCGGCCTCCGCGCAGGCCGATACATTGCCGGTGGACAACCTGCGCAACCCCGCAGGCAGTGCCTCGCTCGGATGGCGCTGCCCGCGCAGTTCCGCCGTTCTTACCCTCAGCCTGCCCCAGCCCGGAACATTCCGGGCATTCAGCCTCCACCGCACCAACCTGACGCCGGCAGCGACTCTCGTTGTTGCCGCCAGTCTGGCTGGAAAGACAGTCTGGCAGGGGCAGGCACAAGCCTGTGCCAACGGGCAGATGGTGCTGGTGACTCCCAGCTCCGTGCAGGCCGATGCCGTCACTATCGCTATTGGCGATAGTGGGAACACGGATGGTTTCCTGTCTATCCCCCTCGCCTATGCCGGCCCGATCTGGCAGCCCGTACGGAACTACAGCACGGAAAGCACGGCGGGCCGCAATCTGGGCTCCGACAGCATCACGGCTCTGGGGGGCACACAGTTTACAGAAAGCCGTTGGATCCAGCGCTCTCTCAAGATTGCCCATCAGTCTCTGGGCGACACGGATGTGGATCAGATCGAACAGATCCTGCGGGTAGCCGCCAGCGGGCGGAATATCCTGTTCCTACCTGTGCCCGACGCTGGCCCAGCCGCACTGGCGCAAAAAGTCCTGTTTGGCCGCATGACCGGGGATGATGTTTCTAACCCGTTCGGTGTGGCTGACAGGCATTCGACAACCCTGACACTCATGGAGAGCTTGTAAATGGGCATCCCCCAGCTTGCTGATCTGGTGCTGGAAACTGCCAATGCGCCTGGCACTGGCAGCTTTACCCTTGGAGGCGCTCCGGCTGGCCGCCAGACATTTGCCGATGCCTTTCCCGCGGGCGGCGAGGTTTTTTATTATGCGTCTGACGGAACCCAGACAGAATGGGGCATCGGCACCCTCACGGTCGGCAGCCCTAATATTCTGGCCCGCACCACGGTTATTGGTAATCTGTTCGGATCAAAATCCGCGCTGAATTTTTCGTCGGAAGTCACGATCTGGAACGAAGTGCCTGCAGCTCGAACGCCGCTGCAGGATGATGCCGGGCTTCTTCCGGTTTCTGCAAACCCTGATTTTGCGCGGGATGTAGCTCTGAGCGCGAAAGCGGCAGAATCCCGTTATGCTTCACGGGCTGGCAGCAACACGTTTTCTGGCAATAACAGCTTTTCTGGAAGCAATACTTATTCTGGTTCCAATGCATTCTCCCAAAATCCGACTGTTCCGACGCCTGCAGCAGGAGATAGCTCTACAAAAGCCGCTAATACAGCGTTTGTCGGAACTGCTGTAGCGGCGGAAACCGCTGCCCGTGTCGCCGCAGATGCATCGAATGCAAAACTATCTGGTGGGAACGCATTGAATGGTGATCAGCAGGTAGTCGGTAATCTGCGTGTCTGGAATTCAGCCAACGCGGGTGAGACGCTGATAAGCACAGGCTCTGGTATGAGCTGGATCGAGCACCTATCTACGCGCGGAGGCGCAGTGGATGCCTATATCGCCCTAGAGCCTTCGGTAATCGCTACACATCTTGGGAATATGGCCGTCACCTCCCAGTTGCCGTTTTCCGATACGAATATGCGTATTCAGGCATTCACGGTGACAGGGACGGGAGAGACGACAGTGCCGTTCCCCACTGCATTCAGGGCTGGGACGGTCCCTATCGTCAGCCTGACTATTAACCGTGAAGCAGGTAATACCTCGCGCTTCCCAAACCTCAATAATAGCAGTGCGACAAATAACCCCGCAATAACGAACACAGGTTTTACGTTCCAGCCTGTATTCGTATCAGGGGCGAACAGCAACTCTTCTGGACAACCTTGGACTCTTCAAGTGATAGCAATGGGATATTTCTGAAATGACAACCGCACTCGACGCAATCAAGGCCGCGTATCCGGCGCAGTATTATGGGGACTCTTCCGCAGGATACCTGACACGTTCCACATTGATCGACGTGTGGAACGGTGTGACGCAGGACAAGCAATCTGTAAATTTGCTATCCCTTCCAGCGGCATCGAGCCTGCTGGCCCTGACAAATGACCAATGGACCCTTGCGAATGTTGCCGGGGTGACTGGGCATTTTTATGTTCCTGTATCTGCAGGGGCGCTCGCCTACCCCCTGCGCTTCTACTGCGACAAGAATGCCCCCTGCGCTGTGTATGATATGTGGGGGTTCTCATCGGCACCGACTGAGCCTGCACTAACTGACCTGTATTCCATCACAGCAGCAGCCTACACAGACCGGCAGGCCAACCCACGCCAGCAGACCTATGATACTGTTTCTGGTAAGTTGGTAGACTACGTGCCGCCGATTGTCCCTCAGACGCTGGCAGAGCAGGCTTCATCCGAAAAAGCATGGATACTGCAGCAGGCAAACCTGGCTGCGGCTATGGGCCAGACGTTTAGCGCTGAGATGAAAGCTTATGTAACGGCCATAAATGCCATTGCGGCTGGAACAGATACGACCAGCACCGCGCTGCCAGTCCGACCAGATACGATCATGAACTGATCAGCTCCCTGCATCCCGGTTGATTGTCCGCCGCCCATTGAGGCGGTTTTTTTTATGCCTGAAAGGGATCAGATGCCTGATCTGCTACCACCGCCGGAACACGTTTTCCGGCCGGAATTTCTCGCTCTGCGGGATGATGTGAAGAAAGTCGAGAGAGATCTGGCGGTCATGAATGACCGGCAGGCTCTGGTTCAGACCGATCTGGACGGTATTCGCTCAGACCTGCGGGACATCAAGGGGGAGCTGAAAAACATGCGCGGCTGGAAGCAGTTCCTCCTGACCGGCGGGATAGGTGTTGGCTGGGGCGTGGTGCAGGGCATTTTCCATTTGTTCGGTGTCGGCAGTGCGCCCTGAACACTCGCCTGGATCGTAGCGCCTCAAAAATGGCTGTTTACGTTCATGTTTTCAGCCACGCGGACTAACCCGCCGCTTAGCCCTTAAAACTATTCCACTTTCCGGCCGCCTTGTGTGGACTTTTTTGTATCAGGACAACCAGATGAATGACCCTGTCGAAATGGCGGCAAGCCTGTGCCGTACGTTCGAAGGCCTGCGCCTTGCTCCCTATCTCTGCCCCCGTGGTTATTGGACGATTGGCTATGGCAGCCGGTTTCTGGTCAACGGGGCCGCCGTGACCGCCAGAACGCCGCCGATCACAGCACCTCAGGCAGATACCCTGCTGCAGCTCACGCTCCAGCGGCTCCTGCCTGAGGTGCGGCAGCTCGTTCAGGGCGCACTGTCTTCCGGCGGTGAGGCCGCCCTGCTGGACTTCGCCTTTAACCTCGGCCTTACGGCTCTGGCCGGATCCACGCTGCTCAAGCTGCTCAATGCGGGGCATGCGGCCGAAGCTGCAGGACAGCTTCTGCTGTGGGATCACATCCACAAAAATGGCCAGCTCATCGCCCTGCCCGGCCTGACACGGCGGCGGCAGGCGGAATGGCAGCTCTGGACAGAGTCTGCCTGACCATTTTCCCCGCCTAGGGAAACCCGATTCCTTTCAACTGAAAAGAGGCTTCATGTCTTCTCCGAATAAGGTTGTCGCATATCTGCGGCAGCCCACCTCCCTGTTCGCCCTCGGCCTGCTACTGGGCACGCTGGTAGCGACATGGTTCCATGTCATTTCTACCGATGCCAGCGCCGCCCTGCTGATCACGGCCATTCCCATGCTGGCCAGCGATAACAGCGGCCTGCTGTCGTCCTTGACTGCCCAGCGTGACGACCTGGCCGCCGCCATGCAGGCCGTGGCCAGTCATAAGGACATCGGCCCGGCTGCGATCAAGGTTATTGCCGATACGCTGCCGGCGGGCTCGCTGTTTAGCGCCACGGCGTCTGCCCTGATCAACACGGAACGCCCGGCCGCTCCCGCCAGTAGCACTGGGAAAAGCGGCGCCAGTGTAGCTGCCATCATGCTCCTGGGCGTGATGGGCCTTGGCCTTACCGCCTGTGGCACCACACCGCAGGCCAAGATGCGGCAGACTGTGTTCGACGTAGCCAGCGCCTACCATGTGGCCTCCAGCCCGATGCCGGATGTGATGGCAGGTAAGGTGCCCGGCATCACCCTGACTGATGAGCAGAAAACGCTGGTCAGAAAATCCAGCCAGACCGTGGTGAACGAGCTGACCACGCTGGAGCTGGATATCCACAATAACAGCAGCCTGACCCAGACCAGCATTTCCGGTCTGCAGGCGGCGCTGCTGTCCTTCCAGACCTGCTGGGCTGGTGTGAAGGCAGGAACCATCCCGGATGCCTGCCGTACGGAGGAAAGCAAGTAATGACGACAACCGACACCGTGGCGGGCATTGCCGCCGCCGCTGGCGCCATTCTGGGCGTTGTAGGGGAAGTGGTGGAGTTGGCCGAAAAATACGGTCCGGAGATCTACACCACCATCATTGCCGCCATTGAGCAGAGCCGGTCCGGTAATGGCCCGAGTGACGCCGATATTCAGGCGATCATTGCCAAATGCGTTGCCGATAACGCGGCAATCCAGAGCGCATGACCCCTGCTTTTGAATGCGGGCTGATCCTGGGAGGCGGGGCCGTTGGCCTCGCCTCTGTCCTGCTGGCAGCGTTCATGCGGTGGCGGGCGAGTGCTGGCAGCTTCTGGGGGCAGGCTACGCGTGATGATGAATAGATCCGCACTCATGCTGGTGCTGCTGCTTGCGGCTTGTGCCGGCTTACCAGACCGCGCGCGGCATGATCTGGTAGGAATGCCCCGCTCTGAACTGATTGCCTGCGCCGGTGTGCCGGATAACCGGGAGCCTCTGCCCGATGGCGAGGTACTGCAATGGCGGCAGGATCAGGCTGTGCAAGGGCCGTTAACCGTAAAGGGGCCGTTTAGTTTGGAGCTGGATCTGTCTGGGCATGGCACATGCCATCTGGTAGCCCGGATCAGGAATGGGCGCGTTGCTCAGATCGAATATACCGGCCCCAGCGATACCCTGCTGGGCCGGTATGCGGCTTGTGCACCTTTGGTACGTGCGTGTGAGAGGCTAACCCGTCTATAAATCAGACAATGAATTGCGGTGTCATTGTCTGAAATGGAGGGGGAAGCCGAATGTCGGTTATTGAGAGGAGGTGGCCGAAAGCAGTCATGCGCAGCGTCAACTCTTATGGAGAAATTCGACCGAAGTCACTCCATTCAGTGCAGAATGGCATTGTTGTAGAAGCGACCACTTTTAGCACCACCTTCCCGCTTCCCGCCCCTTGCCCAGTCACTAGGCCGGGGGATATTCTTACTAGCGCAAGTAAACGAGGCTGCAATCGTAGCCGGGAGATAAGAGATGCCAAAATCGCGGAGGCGAAAGCCTAAAAAACAGGCCGCAGCGCGGCTGCCCGGCAATCCGAATAGGATGGTCTTTAAAGAAATCGATTTCGACACTGGCGATCGTCACGATGAGTTTAAGCAGGCCGTCCTTAAATCCGCTCGCGAGGATGTTGAGAAATATCCGGTACTTCTCGATCAGTTGTTCGGTGTATTGAAAGAGCACATGCCGGAGAGCGTCATATCAGAATTCGGGTTTTACGGTACACGCGCGTCAATAAACGACAAGGGTGAAACTCGCACGCTGGCCAAAGGTATCGAACAACATCATATTGAACTGCTTCAGGGCATAGCCCTCACGTTGCCAGCCGCCGAATGGGGCGTAGCCCCTTACACGCCGGACGTGATGCAGACCGTGTTCGATATCGTGCCGCAAATATCCGATACGATTTACAAGCGCCGACTAATCGCCACGGCAGATGAAATGGATGACGGCCAGAAGGCTCTTATGGCGCTTCAGGAGAAAGTCAGGCTGCAGACTCAGGCTGTCAGAAACTGGGGATATCTCAGTGAGGTCAAACTGATTTGCCGCGAGTTGTACGCGCCGCTGGATACCAGACTGGCTGCGGCTGCGGGCTACACTTTCAGCGATATTCTCGATGTGTCCGAGACCATTCTGGCGACCATTGAGCAGCGCGGTAACGACTATATAGACGTTTTGAGGCGCGTGCTGGGTGCACGCAACGGCAAGAGCATGGTTGAAGCCTATTTCCGTGAATTTCCGGATCTCGTCGGCACTCCTGAAGAATTGTTCACTGTCATACCGGAAAGAACACCGCGCAATGACGTTATAGGCTTAATCGTGGCACATGCGGACCAGCGGCATTCAGAGTATATGTCTGTCACAACTGCTGAGGTCGCTGCGTTAACAGGTAAGGAGGAAGAACGGGTCGATCGCATTTTGCGGATGCTCTCGATCGAACCGGGAGAACTTGCTGATCATAAAATCGAACACATGTTTCTTTCGAATCCGGTCTGGGCTCGCCCTGGAATTTATTGGGGTGGCAGGTACATGTTCGTGATGCCGCAAGCGATCTTCAGCCACATCAATGAAATTATGTGGAACGTTGCGATTTTTGCGAAGATCGAGAGCGATTTGTCAGATCGTCGCGCGACCTATCTTGAGGACAAGACGGAATTGGTGATCCAGTCTGTCCTGCCCACGGCGAGGATCACCAAAAATGCAAAATGGATGGTCGGTGCTCAACAGTTCGAAACGGACATTATCGCTGTCGTCGATAGGACGGTATTTCTTGCCGAAGCGAAATCACATCGATTGACGCCTCAAGGTTTGCGCGGCGCGCCAGACCGCCTCAAACGCCATCTGAACGACATGGTAATCGCACCCTCCATTCAATCCGAACGTCTGGCCGGGTACATTATCGCGGCGCGCGCGGGCGATGCGGAAAGCCTCCTCATTACGCAGTCTCTTGGTCTAGAGGCGGATAAAATTGATCAGATCATACGGATATCGCTGACACTCGACGACCTGTCGGTTCTCAGCTCATCGGAAAAAGAGTTGGCGAAGGTCGGACTCATCCCTGACGGGCACAGTCTAGCCCCGGCGGTGCATATCGCGGACCTGTGTTGCATCGCCAATATCCTTGATGAGGAAATCCCATTCCTCCATTATTTTTCGGAGCGTTTCCACTTCCAGAAGTACTTCGAAATCATTGGGGACGAGCTGGATTTTCTCGGTGTCTACCTCTCCACGGGTTTCAATGTTAAAGCGGAACGAGACGATTTTCATTGTCTGATGGTGTCAGGAATGTCTGAGATGATCGATCGATACTATAATGCCCGTGACGCCGGGATGGTATTGAAGAAGCCCGCACCGGCGATCCACAGAAGTTACAAGCAAATCATCGACAAGCTGGCGTGGACGAAGCCCATCGGATGGACCACCATGGGCATTTTTATCCTCAGCTCCGCGAGCCCCGAAGATCAGTCGAAGGTCGAGCGCGGTCTGAACAGGCTGAGGAAATCAGTCACGCGGAAAAACGCGAAGCCCGGCCACGAATGCTTCATGGAGATTGTTCCTCCGCTCAATCGTAAGGCGACAGTCGGATTCTATATCCATCAGGGAGAAAACACTCACTTGCGCCGCGAGCATATGGAGCATTTCGCAGCGGAAGCTTTGGAGCGCGATGATGCAGCGAGTTGTGTCTTGTTCGCCAAAAATACCGACAACTGGTCGTCGCCTTACGAAACGGTGTTACTCGCACAGCGTCGCGAGAAAGTCATACCGGAGCTCAAAAGCTGACGGACCACAAGTTGCCCAACCTCGGTTAATCGACGATGGTAACAATGTAAGGACGGCGCGTCGTCTCTCGTTGAAAGCTGTTCTTCGCCAAGGTTTCTGGGAATGGCGGCATCGTCCCGAGCCGGGTTTTAGAGGGTTATCGTGTAGGTGTAGTTCTCATCTGGTTCCGGCCTAGCCCGCATGGCGAGATTCGTACCTCGACAGGGAAAAATGCATCTGCAAGTCCACTATTCGCCTTTGCCGGCAGAGCGTCGGATGATTCATGTCGGCTTTCGGGAAATTCCCCCAACAGCCTGAATGACCGACATGAGGCGACTGCCGCCTGTCTGTTTCATATTCCGTGAGCGGACAGGCAGTATAGGGGGGGGGAACGGACGGTCTCCTTATACATTGGACACCAAGCCAAAGCAGCCG
>NZ_JBDNWF010000030.1:0-10619 GCF_047721125.1 Acetobacter papayae
CGCAAAACCACGCCCCACCCGCACAGCCCCCCACGCGTTATGACAACCCGACCATTGTCATGCACTGGCTCAGCGCTTTTCTGATCGTGTTCCAGTTCGTGCTGGGGGAAACATGGCACTGGCCACCCCGCCCGCTGCATCACCCTATGGTGGTGGCGCATCTGAGTGCAGGGGTGATCCTGACCGTGCTGATCCCTGCCCGCCTGTGGTGGCGGCTGACACGGGGGCGGCATTTTGCATCGCAGCTTGCCCCACTGGACCGTTTTTTTACCATCGCCATGGAAAGCGCCCTGTATGGGCTGATCTGTATCGAGCTGGTTCTGGGTTACGCCTGGCGCTGGGGTGCGGGGCAGACCATCAGCTTTTTCGGGCTGTTAATTCCAGCCCCTTTCGCGCCACTCCCGCACGATACAGTGGTGCTGTTCAAAACCCTGCATTCATGGACAGCATGGCTCATTATCGGGCTGGCCTGCGGCCATGCACTGGCGGCCCTGATACACCAGCATATTCTCAAAGATGGTGTTCTGGACCGTATGTTACCCAGCCGCACGCGTACCGCACCCTGAAAGGAGCAGCCCCCACGCGCCATCAGTCCCGTGGGGGGAAAGCTAGCGTAACCAGCACACCACGCGCCTTCCCCGGCACAGGTGAGCATATAGACATTTCAGCATGAAAAAGCTGTGAAATCTGCCGTGCTATGGCAAGGCCAAGACCGCTGCCCTCCGCCTCGGTCTGGCCCCGCACAAACGGTTTTTCCAGTGTGGCCAGCAGGGCGGGGTCTATGGCCGGGCAGTCATTGGCGATCAGCACCCGGCGGTCGGGGGTGACCGTAACCCGCACCGGCTGATCCGCCGCCCCGTGCACCAGCGCGTTTTCCAGCAGGTTGCGCAGCATGATCCCTGCCGTATCCATATCGCCTTCCACCAGCAGGCTGTCCGCCCCCTCCACAATCATGCGCTGGCCTTTTTCACGCTCAAGCTCATGGGCCAGAAAACCGATAACCGGCACCAGATCGACCGTGCCGCCACACAGCGCCATGCCGGAGCCAATACGTGAAAGCTGCAACAGTTTTTCGACCGTGCGGCCCATACGCCGGGCCTGCGCCACAATAACACCCGCACGCGGTGCGTACGGCGTTTCGCCCAGTTGCCGCTGCAAAAGCTGAGCCTGCGCCAGCAATGCTCCGGCGGGGTTGCGCAGTTCATGCGCGGCATTGGCGGCAAAGGCGCGCTCTGTCGATAGGGCCAGATTCAGCCGCTCGAGCAGCAGGTTGACGGCGGCATGGATGGTCACAAGCTCATCAGGCAGGTCCAGCGGGGGGACAGGGGCAAGATTAGCCCCACCCCGGCTCCTGATTTCGTTCTGCAACCCGGTCAGGGGCCGCAGGGCGCGCCGCACGCTCCAGCGCACCATGAACCAGATAGCCGGAAAAAACGCCACGACCGGCAGAACCGAAATAAGCATGGCGTGGCGCACGGCCTCGCGCCGGTGGAAGGTCGGCTCGCCTACCAGAATGACATGCCGCCCCGAGGCCGAGGGCGTTACATACACCCGAAAAGACGGCACCGTGTAAAAACCCGTTTTCATGTCAGAAACAAACAGGGCCTGCGGGGCGTTCTGCGAGCGGATTTCCAGCCGCCCGTCCGGTGTGGCGATCTGGTAGGCCAGTGTGCGCCGGTCATCTGTGCCGGGCAGGCGGGCTACCTGCCCATCCGGGGCCGCAGGCCCTGCGCGATCAAGCGCACTGAGCATGAACTCAAGACGCTCCGCCACTTCCTGCAAGGAATTATCGAGCCGCTCCGTCACCTCGAAACGGGTAAAACCCGCCACAAGCACCCCCAGCAGCACCAACGCACCCAGCACCGCCACCAATGTGCCCGATACAAGCCGCGAGGCCAGGCTCCAGTGCCTGTGGGGCCGGGCTGGGCGTGGCGGGCCCGCCGGAGCCTGCTCCCGGGTGGCTATCATGGCCTATCGGTCCCGCCCAGCCGGTAGCCCCGGCCACGCACGGTCGTAATCAGTTCCGCCCCTGCTTTTTTGCGAATACGGCTGATAAATACCTCCACCGCATTGCTGTCCACATCCTCGCTCAGGCCGTACAGAACATCCTCTATCAGGTCGCGGCTGCACACCGCGCCGGGCCTGCGGGTCAGCAGTTCCACAATGGCCCATTCCCGCGCGGACAGGTCTACCATACGGCCCGCGCGCACAAGCTGGCGGCGGGCGAGGTCTATCACCACATCGCCCACAGCCAGCGAATTATCTGGCAGGGCAGCATAACGCCGCGCCACGGCCTCTATACGCGCCACAAGTTCATTCAGGTCATAGGGTTTGACCAGATAATCATCCGCCCCTTCGGACAGGCCCGCAATGCGCTCGCTGATCTGGTCCCGCGCGGTAGCAATCAACACCGCCACGGGCGAGCCCGTGCGGCGGATCTCGCGCAGGAAAATGCGGCCATCACCATCAGGCAGGCCCAGATCGAGCAGCACGAAATCGTAAAGCGAAGCCGCCATGGCCGCGCGCGCATCTTCCAGCGTGGTGAACCAGTCCGCCACATGCCCCGCCTCGCGCACACGCTCACGCACGGCAGAACCCAGAGCGGCTTCGTCCTCCACAATCAGTATCTTCATGTCGCGCGCCTTTTCATCAGCCGGGCATAGAGTGCGGGCAGCACCAGCAAGGTCAGCAGGGTGGAGGAAACCAGCCCGCCAATAACAACCGTGGCCAGAGGCCGCTCCACCTCCGCCCCGGCTGACGCCGAAAACGCCATGGGCAGAAAGCCCAGACTGGCCACCAGCGCCGTTGCCACCACCGGGCGAAAGCGCTCTTCCGCCGCCAGCCGTGCACTACGCGCGGCATCCAGCCCGCGGCTCCTGAGCGCCTGAATAGCGCTGACCAGCACCACCCCATTGAGCACCGCCACGCCAAACAACGCAATAAAACCAATACCCGCCGAAACACTAAAGGGCAGGCCGCGCGCGCTCAGGGCAAAAATACCCCCCGTTGCGGCTACCGGCAGGTTTACAAAAACCAGCCCCGCCAGCCGCACAGACCCAAAAGCCGCCACCAGCAGCCCGAAAATAAGGGCCAGTGCTACCGGCACCACCATTTCCAGCCGCGCCATGGCGGATTTAAGGTTCTGGAACTGCCCCGCCCACACCATGCTATAGCCGGGCGGCAGGCTGACACCGCGCGCCACCGCCTCCTGTGCGGCAGCCACAAAGGAGCTGAGGTCGCGCCCACGCACATTGGCCTGCACCACCAGACGGCGGCGTATGCCATCGCGGCTGATGCGTGGTGGCCCGTTTTCCACCGTTATCCGCGCCACCTCGGACAGCAGCACCGCCCCGCGCCCGTCAGCCCGGCGCACCCGCAGCCGGGCGATCTGCTCACGCGTGGCCGCCTGTGCCGGGTCGAACCGCACCTGCGTACTGATAAGCGCATTATCCACGGTTACGGCCCGGCCTACATGCCCGCCCACGGCCTCCACCACATTGAGCACTTCCTGCTGGGTTACCCCCAGACGGGCCGCCTGCGCGCGGTCGATATCGACATGGATGAACGGCACCGTGCCCTCGCCCAGCACCGCAACATCCGCCGCCCCCGGCACCCCCTGCATGATGGAGACAATCCGCGCGCCCAGCCGGGCGAGGGTGGGCAGATCGTCCCCGTAAACCGACAGGGCTATCTGGGTGCGCACGCCTGAGAGCAGGTCATCCATGCGCATCTGCACCGGCTGGCTCCATGACTGCTGCACACCGGGGAAAGCCTCCTCCAGCGCGTGGCTCATGGCCATGACCAGCCCTTCGCGCGTATGGGCCGTTTTCCATTCCGATGGGGGTTTGAGGAAAATGAAGCTGTCCGTTTCATTCACCCCCATGGGGTCTGTCGGTATGGCCGAGGTGCCAGTGCTGCTGACAATGCGCGTAACCTCGGGAAAACGGAGCAGAAGCCGCTCCTGCAAAGCCACTTCGCGCAGGGTCTGGGGCAGGGAGATACTGGGCAGGCGGGTGGCACTCAGGGTCAACGTGCCTTCACCCAGCGAGGGAATGAACTCACCGCCCAGATGCGCCCCCACCCAGAGCGAGAGCGCAAACACCACCGCTACCGCGCCAAACACGGCGCGCGCATGCCGCTCGCTCCAGTCCAGCAGCCTGACATAGCCCCGGCGCAGTGCTGCGATCAGCCGCGTATCCTCATGCCGCCCGTGCGCTTTCATGACGAGAGCAGCCAGAACCGGAATACCCACAATGCAGTAAACAAGCGAGGCCAGCAGCGCCATGATGACCGTCTGCGCCATGGGGCGGAACATCTTGCCCTCTATACCCTGCAACGTCAGGATAGGCAGATACACCATGATAATCACCACAATGCCAAAGCCTACCGGGCGCAGCACCTCCACCGCAGAGGACACGGCCAGCCGGGCGAACGGGGTGTTTTCGCCGCTGGCCTGCGCGCGGGCGCGATGGGTCATGAGGTTTTCAACCACCACCAGCGTGCTGTCCACGATCATACCGAAATCGATCGCGCCCAGACTGAGCAGGTTGGCCGAAATACCAAAACAGCGCATGCCCACCATGGCGCAGACCAGCGCAAAGGGAATGACCGAGGCAATCACCACCGAGGCCCGCCAGTCGCCCGTCACCACAATTAGCACCGCAATCACCAGCAGCGCCCCCAGCACGAGGTTTTCGCGCACGGTGGCAATGGTGCTGTCTGTCAGGGTGGAGCGCAGGTAATACGGCTCAAGCGTGACCCCGCGCGGGAGCGACTGCACAATGCCCGGCATGGCCTGCCTGATGGCAGCCAGCGTTGCATCCGAACTGGCCCCCATGCGCATCATGACAACCCCTGTCACGATTTCGCCCTGCCCGTTGCTGGTCATGGCCCCCAGCCGGGTGCGCATACCCATGGCGACATGCCCAACATCGCGCAGAAAAATGGCGCTGCCACCGGGGTTGAGCCGCACGGGAATAGCCCCGAAATCCTCCAGCGAACCAACCAGCCCACGCGCAGAGACAATCTGCTGCTCGGCATGGTGTTCTATCCACCCGCCCCCGGCGGCGGCATTGTTCTCCTCCACCGCGCGGTAGACATCCCCCACTGAAACGCCCAGCGCCAGCAGGCGTGCCTGATCCAGCGCGACTTCAAAGGTCTGCTCGCCCCCACCGCTGACATTCACCTCCACCACGCCCGGCACCAGCTTGAGTGCCGGGGCCACGCGCCATGTCATGATACGGTTGAGGTCTGTTAGCGAATACCCCGCGCCATGGATCTGGAACTGCATGATCTCGCCCAGCCCCGTGGCCAGCGGGCCGATATTGACGCTAATACCCGGCACCGTAATCAGCCCGCGCGCCTGCTGGATACGCTCCTGCACGCGGGTGCGGTCGAGATTGATGTCCGAGGCATCGTCAAACTGGACGTAAACGACCGAAACCCCCGAGCGCGAGACCGAGCGCAGGTCGGTCATGTCGGGCAGGCCCGCCATGCTGGTCTCGATGGGGAAGGTGATCAACCGCTCCACCTCCTCCGTGGCCAGCCCCGGCGCGACCACCGAAACCAGAACCTGACGGGGCGAAATATCGGGCACGGCCTCCACCGGCAGGCCCCGCACCACGGCGCATCCGGCAACAAACACCGCGTACAGCAGGCCAAGCACCAGCCAGCGCCGGGCCTGCAAGGCTGACAAAAACGCCTGCATGGCGCTCAGTCATCCCCCATACTGGATTTGAGCAGGACAGATTTGAGGGTAAAGGCGCCCTGTGTCACCACGGTCTCGCCCGCCGCCAGACCGGACAGGACAACCACCTTGCCGTCCTGCTCCGCCCCCACCCGCACCGGCCGCACCTGAAAGCGCTCCGGCCCATTGGGCACAAACATCGTGCTGACACCATCAATATCAACCACCGCCCCGGCAGGCACCACTACACCCGGTGTGGGATCACGCGTGGGCAGGCGGGTTGTCAGGAACATGCCCGGATGCAGACGGCCATCAGCATTATCCGCCCGGCTGATGACATGCACCAGCCCGGTGGCGGGGTCGGCCAGATAGCCGATGGAGGTAATGGTGGAATGCAGTACGGTGCGGGCCTGCCCTTCAGGCACCGTTACCTGCACACCGCCGGGCTGAACACGCTGGGCATCCTGTGGCAGAATATCGGAAACGATCCACACCGTGGACAGATCGGCCAAAGCGACAAGCTCGGTGTTCGGCCCGATATCGTCTGCCACGCCCACGCCTACCGTCTGCACCTCGCCCGCGCTGGGGGCGATAATGCGCGATGTTTCATCATGCCGGCCGTTCGGGCTCGCATCGCTTTCGGTTACCGAATTATATTCGCTCTCAAGCTGGTGGCGCAGCGTGTCCAGATCAGCCTGACGCGCCTGCACCTCGTCCTCCGCCGCGCGCAGGGCGGTAAAGCGGCGGCGTGTCTCCCCCGCCGATACGGCCCCGCCTTCCAGCGCGCGGCCACGCTCATAGGTGGCGCGAGCGTTCTGCAACGCTGCCTGTGCAGTGGAAAGTGCCGCCTGCGCCTTGGTAATCTGTAGGCGCACGCCATGCAGGGCGTGGTTCTGGTAGGTCAGCAACACATCGCCCGCATTGACATGCTGGCCCGGCACCACGGCAACACTCAGCACCTTGCCCGCCCCGGCAGGGTGTATCCGCACCAGATGGCTGGCTTCAGGCTGGATCATGGCCATGGCGTCAATCGTGCCGGTGAGCGCGCCCATCTGTGCGGGCCCTGTCTGCAACCCGGCATTCTGCTGCGCGGCAGAGCCCAGAGTGACGAACAGCCCCAGTTCGCCTGCCGCAGTGCCTGCCGGGGCAGCACCCGCCACGGCCCCGGCGGGCGGAGCAGCAACAAGTGTAGCAGCAGAAGGCGTGGCAAGCACGGCGGCAGAAGCAGGGACTGGGGTAACAGCAGGCGCGTTACCGGCGGGTGCATCCGCCCCCCATGCGGCGGGCAGTCCGCCCCAAGGCGGGCTCAGTGCCAGAACGCCCACGGCCTGCACAGCCAAAACCAGAGCCCGCAGGCCACGGCCCCTGTTACGGCCCGCGCATATGCCCTCCGGCACGGCCCCGGGCCGGTGCGTGCAAAGCGCTGGCTGTGCTTGACTGATTGACATTCCCCGAACCCCAGGCCGCCTGACAGGCCCCACCACCCCGGCTTGTCCGGCGCACCCGTTTTTTAACAAAGGAAGCTGACACAATCCTGAACACCCAGCCCAGACACAGCCGCACACCCGAACGGGCAGGCTATTGGGGTGCCTCATCATCATCCTTAGGGTGCACCGGCGCCTCACGCGGGGGCACCAGCGGCACGGTTGTATTCTGGCTCATCTGCTCTTTGATGCAGTTTTCGAGGGCTATGTAATCCTGCCTGCCGGTAATGCGCGTGCGCTCATCGCAATCATCCTCCAGCCCGGTCGGAATGACATCCCATATGCGCCGCAACCTGTTGAGCGCGTTGCTCTGGCTGGCAAGGCAGCTTGTCACCGCCTCGGGGGAGAAACCATCGGTGGAATTGGCGTTACGGAAGCACAGCCCGTCGGTATCGTAACGCGGGGGCCACCCCTCCGCGTGTACAGGCTTGCCTGCAACCAGCCCGAACAGAGCAGAAAACGCCAGCGCGGACACCATGGCGGCCAGCGCGCGGACTGTCATGACCCTCTACCCCCGCGCACGGGCCGCAGACGAATGAGCAGCCCGTGCCATACGGTCGCAAGCGGGAAAAGACCCAGCAGACGATGCGCCGCCCAGCCCGCTGCTGCTGCGTTGAACGCAATGGCGAGCGAGGTTGCAACTGCCGCCCCCATGCTGCCACCCGTAGGCACCAGCACCAGCAGCCCCACCAACAACACCCCAAGGGAAATGAAATTGATTGTCCGCAACGCCGCCAGATGCGCCGTCATGCCCAACAGGTCGGGCATACCCGCAAAGCAGGCGGCCACAAGCTGGCCGATTGCCAGAATGCGCAAGGTTGTGGCCCCTGCGCTATAACCCGGCCCGAACACGGCCAGCAGGCGTTCGGGAAACAGCAGCATACACGCCGTAACGGGCAGAGCCAGACACAGCACCAGCCCGATAGCCTGTGCAGCGCTCCGGTTCAGGCCATGCAGGTCGTTACGGGCATGCAGGGCGGCAAATTTGGGGGCTGCCATACCTGTAACCCCGTTAATGAACAGCAGGTTGATCAGCGCAATACGCCAGGCCAGCGCGAACAACCCTGTCTGCTGGGGCGAGGCCGCAATGCCCAGCGCAATGGCAGGCACCGCCGCGATCATGAGCTGTGTGAGTTCCAGCGTGAAAAACGACAGCCCCCGCGCAAGAAAATGCTGCTTTTCATGCGCTGCGTGCCCCGTATTCGGATAGGGCGAGAGAAACCGGCGCAGCAGGACAGCCCCCACCCCCGCCGCCATGACAAAACTGGCCGCCATGAGCAACAGAGCGTGCAGCACCGTAAACTGCTTGAGAAACACAAGCGGTAGCGCCGCAACACAGAAAATGGCGGGCCACAACCACGAATACACCATCTGGCTGTAGCCCACGCGGTGCAGCCCCGCGAGGCCACCTGCCACAACCGTACTGAGGTTCTGGGGCAGGATAGCCAGTGCGCCAAGCATCATCGGCAAAGCGAGATCGGGCTTGTGCATGACAAAATCAGCCACAGGCGTGGCAAACCCCGCCAGCAGGGCCGTTGCCACCAGCGACATCAGCACCACTACCCGCATGGCGCTGCGGGTAGCCGGGCGTACCCCGCCCTCGCGGCCCGACGCAGTATCCACCGCAAGCTGGCGCGTAAGAGCGCGATCGACCCCCAGCCGCCCGAACCCGGCCAGTGTGTTGACGATACTGAAAACGATATAAAAACGCCCGCTCTCCATCACCCCAAGACTGGCCGCCACCAGCAGGTGAAAGCCGTAGCGGCTGGGCAGGTCGAACAGGCGCACCCCCAGACTGGCCAGCGCGCCACGCAAAATGGAAGCATGCGCGCCAGAAGAAGGGGCCTGATTGTTCATGAACGCTTTCCGCTAGCCTTTTTACCCTGTTTCGCCGGTTTGGGCTGCGGCAGCACGAGCAGCAGAATGCTCTGCTGGGGCAGCGTGGCAGTGAGCGTTGCGTGCGTATACGAGGTGTCGGGCTTGCGGGTCAGGGCATTATCAACCAGTTGCCATGCCTCCACCTTACCGTGATCAGGCAGGTTGGACAGGCTGATCCTGACATGGGCCTGCGCATCCAGCCGCTTGTTGATAACAACCAACGTAATGGCACCATCCGCCCCGCGCTGTGCGGCAAAGGCTGAAACCTCATCCGGGGCGGGGGTATGGGTCTGCAGGCTGATATCGCCAAACGCGCCGCCATGACCATCGTAGTTACGATAGAGCTTTATGGCCTTGTACACCGGCATATCCGGGGACAAATCGCCCCAGCGTGTGGCGATATCCAGCCCTTCGCGCCCGAAAATACCCAGAATGTCGGCCTGCGTTGTGGCACCATTCATCTGGTGTTCGCCACCCCAGTTATACTCTGTCAGTGCGATGGGCGTGCCGGGGTAGTAATACTGATCCACCCACTGGCGCATCATGGGGATAAGCGCCACTACACTGTTGATCCATGAGGGGTCTTTATAGGTGGGGTCCCACAGGTCTCGAGTGGAGCGATTGCGCGCGCGCTGTACTTCGGGCTTGTCAGAATCCGAATACTCGCCTTCCTGCGGGTAGAAATGCAGGCTGAACACATCAATGGGGTGGCCCGCCGCCTTCCACTGCGTAAGCAGCCAGGGCACGTAGTCCATACCCGCAGTCATGCCTTCGCGGTCGGGGGTGTGATCCAGCCCGTGGGTAATGGCGTATTGCTGGTCAAACCCGCTGTAATGGTAGCCCTGCCACCCCCATTCCTCCGGCGCGACAATTTTTGCCTTGGGACTGACGGCCTTTACCGCCTTCGAATACTCAATAACCTTCTGGGCCGTTTCATCCGCATGTAGGCCAATGGGGTGCACATCGCGGTGGATAAGCTGCCACAGGCTCAGCTCATTATCGAGAATGACATAGGGCACGCCATCGGCCCCGAACTGCTTGACCAGATGACGCAGCCTGTCCTGCTCGCTCTGGGCGTCGCTAGGGGTCTGGGCGTCATGGGGGTCGTTATCGGTTATGGGCGAGCCATCGGGCTTGAAGCCATTGCCCGCATCGAACATGCCCACCGAGTCATTTTCCTGCTGGGGGCCGTATTTGGTAATGGCGAAGGAGGCCAGCCGCGAACGATCCGGGCCAAGCTTGGCCTGCCAACCCAGCATGGACAGGCTGATCATGGGCACGGCCCCGCCCTTGCGGGTCAGGCTGATAAAGCGCGGGCCAAACTGGTCGTTTATGGCCTTGGGGTCGCAGGGCACACTTTCGTAGTACCAGTCCTTGCCCGCGTTCCGTGCATCAATCCGCCAGTTATAGGCGGAAGCACTGTCCCCCCCCGAGCGGTTGATAGCAACACGCAGGTCCTTGAGGGTTTCAGTAGTGCCGAAATTCACCCCGTAAATCAGCGGGCTGATCGGGTGGCGGATAGCCCCGTCCACCGTTATGTCCACCACGGATTCGGGCGATACGGTCGCAGG